>LIZU01000041.1 GCA_001302725.1 candidate division Zixibacteria bacterium DG_27 | reverse complement strand
CGGCGCCGATGTTCTGGAAGGATGTGATGTCGACCTCAACCCGGCAGTTCTCAAGGTTTGAGCGGGAGTACTTCTCCGTATTCAGAGGATAGAGGTATTCGACGGTGCCGTAATCGGACGACAAGGTCTGCTCGTATTCGATCTTTATCCTTACCTCACGTCCTGGAGGGATAGGATAGACCCTTAGCCGGTACATACCCCGGCCGACATACTCCAGCAGCGCTGGGTCCTTTCGCTGGCGAACGATATCCTCGTAGACTTTGCGAGCCTGGTCGGCATCGAGAAGCTCGGCCTCCATTTTGCGACCTCCCAACCAGGCCACGAAGCGGCTCACGGCGCCTCCCTCTGGGATCGGGAAGATGTAGTCGGCCTCGACCTCACGACCGTAGGGGTTGACAAACACCTGGTCGATTTTGGTTAGAGCAACGGGGTCATCGATCTCCACCTCGACATGGTGGTATTTGACGTCGACGGCGGGGTTGGGAGGCAGCCAGGGACGAGGGTGTGGAATCAGGACCCCGTCGGCGGCACCGATGCTGGTGAGTGCCAGCACTAACGCCAGTGTGAGAACTGCTTGTCTCATATTATCCCTCCTCCCTTCGATTGAGATTGGTTCCAGGTTTGACTTCCCTATTCCGATATATTGTACTCCTCAAGCGGTGATTGGGTCAGTCCGTTTACCTCTTACATGAAGATGTATATCAATCCCCGTGCCAAGCGAGACATGGTGGATAGTCCTTGGCAATCAAGCAGTAAGCGAAGTATCCCCAGACCTACGTGATGGCTGCTGAACAAAAAGCGTGCGGCAACCAACGGGTATTGTGCACAGGTCTACCCAGCGCGTTCTCGAAGGACTACTGAGGATTCTATTGGAGAAAACGGAGAGGCTGGGATTCGAACCCAGGGACCCGAAGGGTCAACGGTTTTTCCGCCAGAGGCGGATCCACCTCCGGCGGACGAGACCGCCCCGTTGGATCTTCACGAACTCACGTATCACACAACTTGACGACTCTTTCGACTATGCTGTGTAGTGACTTCCTGCCTTGGCCAGTCTTCAGGAAGAGCTCTCGCCTTCTTGCTTCGGTTTTGTCGGAGAACTCCTCCGAATAGACCAGCTTCAGGGGTCTTCGAGCTTTAGTGGAACGTACTCTGCCGCAGTTGTGGGAGTTGATTCTAGCTTGGAGGTCAGAAGCCATACCGATGTAGAGATTTGCGTCCTTGTCGCTTCGAAGGAGGTGTCCAAGGATGTAACTCCTGCCAGCAAAGGACCTGACGCACGAGTCTTAAATATTCTTGTCCAACGAAGGCCTTGAAGATCCCACATAGCTTAAGCTTTCCATTTCATAGTCATTTCTTTCCCAGCAGTCAGGCGATCGAGTTCGATAAGGTGTGGACTCATTGCGGACTTGGAATCCGAAATCTCAAGATATATATGAAAACATAAAGGGCGGCTAAGCTGACCGTCCTCGCCTTGACCTCCACCCATCATACTCATCATCTTGGTCATCATCTCCATCGTGTTGACACGTTCCATCATTCTCGGCATCATTTCTTCCATCACTTTTTAGCTTTCTGTTGTCTTTCCCACTTCAAATACCTTCGCCATACTCTAAGCCAAACACGCGCAATCGAATCAATAGCATCTGAAAAAACGGCCACGTTAAGGTCATCAAAAGATATAGAGCCCAAAGACTGCCAATTTCTCCTGGGCACATTAGTGTGATCATAATTTTCAGGAATGAAACAATACGATAGAAGATAAGAATACTGGCATATAGCACTCATAAAATCCCATACATTGGTGTTCTTAGCTCCCCATGATATAATGAATTCTCTATTACGTAGTTCCTTATCAACTTCCTTTAGAAATGATGATCGATATTCTTGATCCGTGCTGGAGTTCCTTAATGGATATCCAAACCGGTCATAAAAAAAACGTTCATTATCTTTATCGATTGCATAACAACGTCTAATTATGTCATCCCACTTGCCTTCTATATCTCCGTGAAGGTTATCTCCCTCTGAAAATTTCCTGCTGTCACAATGGAAGGGCATGTGTCCATCTGCAACGTAGTGACTTAGCATGAAAAGTAATAAAGCGATTTGGTTATCAGTTGGCGACACAGGTGAGCCTTTATCCTCACTTTCCTGTATCTTTAGATGATCGATCACTGAATGTGCGATAGATTCGCAACGATCGGGTAAGTTGTCATCCTTTTCAACCGTGAAAGATTTCTTCTTTAAAGGACAGCTTTCACCATATCGATAACTTAAGTAGGTTGTTGGAAGCCTTTTGAATTTATTCTCAGCTTCATCCGAAGGTGTAAGCTTAAGCACATGGCTGTTAGCCATATCCTTTATCACCGAATCAGGATACCACGCTCCTTGTGTTACATCGTCCCTATGATTTCTGAACCATCGTATAAGGTTGTCAGCGCACTTCCGATTTGTGTCAGACAGCTTTGTTTTTTCCAGCCTCTTTATTGCCATAAAGGCCAACCAGGCATGAGTAAATTTTTTCATAATAACGTCCTAGTTAGTCGTTCAACATTCTTAGTTTCCTTACTAAAACCAGCCCTGCCTGGCTGGAAAAAGGGTGGTCATGTCGTCTAATCTGAAATAACTGAACATAGTCTGTTTATCGGTCCAAAATCGTAGATAGTCCGAACCAAATTGCTTTATTTCCGACTCGAAGCACCTTACTTCCTTGCAAGTTTCTTCTTTGTGACGTCACCACCTTTTTGAATGATATCCGGAGGACTTTTAATTCGCCCGATCTGACCACAGACCCGGGGCTCTGGTCCTTCCCCCTCTGATTATGCAGTATAATGGCCCTTTGTTCACGGTCAAGCAAAAAATTAAAAAAGTAAGCGGAGAGGCTGGGATTCGAACCCAGGGACCCCGAAGGGTCAACGGTTTTCGAGACCGCCCCGTTCGACCACTCCGGCACCTCTCCAGGATCTTGACATATATCTACACAAAATTCTTAAGTGGGTCAATGGTTTTTCTACCTGAGGCCCGCCGACAAGCAAAGGGGATCGTTCGCTGCCCAAACCCGGTGGAGGAAATCCTCTCCTTCGGCCGCTCCCTCCCCTCTCCGACTCGGACTGGAAGGTCCTGGAATGATACCGGACAAGCCTCTCCATATCCCCCGGGCGGGGTCTCGAAAGCTGAAACCCGATTAGAGTAAAAGCCACAAAAAGCAGGAAGTTCTCGATTTTGCCTCCCAAAAAGATTAGCACAAAACCATAGATAGTCGGGGATAGATTGATCGCATGTATCACTATCGCGGCCTGTATGAATCTAATCTCGGTGGCGATCTCAGTTGCAGAAGAAGCTTTTTTGAAGATGTTTTGTGGGCACAGCAATCTTCTCTTCAAAAAGAGGCCAACTCCAATGTCAGCCACCGAGACCGCAATAAGTATGATGAAGATCAGATTGAAACTGGAGGGTTCCAACGCCGTTTTAGAGACCCCCGGGGACAGAAAAATCACTGCGAGCGCGAACAGAACCGCAGGAATTCCGAGATTCATGAGCATTCCCAGGGTGGTTGTCCTTGCCAGTGCATTCTCTAAGGCCTCCTTTATGCCTCTTGTCCTTTCCTGATTTTCCATAGCGTTTAAGCTCAGGGAGTTTTCGAGCGGAGCTTGTCAAAGAAATCCGATAGCATCTGCGAGCACTCCTTCTCCAATACCCCGCTTGAAACCTCCACTCGATGATTCAATCTCAGATCGTTGGTAATATCATATAGAGTTCCGCAGGCTCCGGCTTTGGGGTCCCTGGCTCCGTAGACCAACCTTTCGAGCCTTGCCAAAACTATCGCACCAGCGCACATGGGACAGGGTTCAATGGTCACATAAATGGTCGCCCCCTTCAGGCGGGGATGCCCCAGGCTCTCGGCGGCGGCGCTTATGGCTATTATCTCGGCGTGGGCGGTGGGATCGTTCAGCTTCTCGATGCGATTGTGGCCCCGGCCCAGGACATGACCCTTTCGAATCACGACCGCACCAACAGGAACCTCTCCCTGCTCATAAGCCCTCCCTGCCTCCGAGAGGGCAAGTCGCATCCATTTCAGATCTTCGTTCGCGTCAAACCTCCAGCACAATTGATCAGATGATATCCTCTCTCCAAGATAGATTCCTCTTATCGAGGTGTCAACACCTTCACGGTGCGTTGGGCAATGGTTAATAGAGAATGGTGGAGGTAAAGAGTTTTTGTCGGTCGCAGTGAGGCCGAGGTCCCCAGACAGGTCGGTGGGGGCTTGAGTTTAAGCTCTGATTCCTCTACTCTTCGACTCCTATTCTCTTGAACAGACGGATCTCAACGAGCACGATCCTTCAAGAGATTCTCTCTCTATTCGCTGGTGTGGGTTTCTCCTCCGCGGCCAGGATTGTGGAAATCCCTCTGGAGGTCAGAAACAGTCTCTCCAACTTCTGGTCAGAGATCTTCTCTGCCGTTTCCTGAACCATTACTCTGGCAGTCTTTAGCTCATCACTTGAGAGCTGCAGGAAATCATCACCCACCTGGCTGGTTTTCTGCCGGTACAATCTGGCCAAGGCGAAGTGGAGCTCCCACTGGACGCGTCTATTTCCAGTCCTCTCAGCGATTTCCCGCCCCTCCCGGAGGCTTTTTTCTGCTGTCTCCACCTCTCCCAGGTCCATCTCCAGGAGTCCTTTACACAGCTTGGCCTTGGGTAGATACTCCAGGGCATCCTGGTCTTTTAAAAGCTGTTCAAAGTTTGACCAATACCCTTTGGCCTGTTCATATTCACCGCTGGTCACGGAGAGCTCCAAAAGGCCGGTTAGAGCCTTCAGTTGCATCTGACCGGCACCGATCTTCTCCGCCAAGCTTAGACTCTCCGTCAGATTCTTTTCAGCCTCCGCTCGGTTTCCGGCAAGCAGCTGATCGTTGCCGAGGTTTGCTAAAACCTCACTTATGAGTTCAGAATCATCGATCTTCTTTGCGAGCTTCAGGGTTCTTCGGTGATACGCGAAAGCGGATTCCAAGTCGTGGAGGTCCTGGTAAACGTCCCCTAAGTTATTCAAGGTGTATGCCTGCCCCAGTTCGTCCCCGATTTTTTCCAGGACCGCAAGAGCTTCCAGGTAGACGTTCAAGGCTGCGGAATAGTCAGCACCGGTTCTCAAGATGAAGCCGACATTTCCCAGACAATAGCATCTACTTCTGGTGTCGCCGATCTGTTTGAAGATTTCGTCGGCTTCTGTGAAGGACTTCAGAGCCTTCGGCGCCGGCCCGATGACACTGTGGATCAGCCCAATGTTGTTCAAGGCGGTGGCGACTCCGGGCTGGTCCCCCAGACTCCGGCGGATCTCCATCGCTTCCTGGAAAGCTTTCAAAGCCTCCTTTAACTCCCCTTTGCTCCAGTAGGAGATCCCGATGTTGTTCAAGGTTCGGGCCTGGCTGCTCTCCTCTTTCATTCTTTCGAAGAGCTCCAAAGCGTTCCCAAGGCGTTCTAAGGCGACGTCGAAGTGACCTCTCCGTCTCTCAATCTCCCCCAGGCCGTAAAGGGCGAGGGCACGAAGGCTGCTCTCGTTGAGATCCTCAGCCAGTTCCAGAGCAGCGCTACAGAGCTTCAGTGCCGGCGGATAGTCTCCCCGTAGCCAGGAAATCTCCGCCAGCAGGTTCAGAGCTTGCCCCTCACTGCGCTTCTCTCCAACCTGCTTCGAGTAGCCAAGAAGCTTCTGGAAATCGGAGCTGGCACTGTCGTATTCTCCCAATAACTTGAGGATTTCCCCCCTTTGCCGGTAGAGGGCCTCGATCTTGCCAATCTGCCCCTCTTCGAGGCAACCTCTCTCCTTTTCCCAGACCTCCTCGGCGGCGGAGAAATATTGGATGGCCTCCTTGTTGGCGAAGGACCTTTGGGATTTCTCCCCGGCCAAAAACAGATACTCAAACGCCTTGTCCCGAGCCGGGCTGCGGCTGAAATGATAGGCCAAGACTTCGTACGCGGAGGCCAGATGGTGGCGGTGGTGTTCCTGGAAGTACTCCCCGGCCTTCTGGTGGAGTTTTCGTCTCTTCTCGAAGGGCTGGGAATTGTATGCCACCTCCTGGGTCATGATATGTTTGAAAATGTATTCCAGGTGGGGTGCGGGACGGTCAAGAGGGGTTAGGTCCAAACGGGACAACTTAGCTAAGTGGTTTTCGAGCATCTCTTCTGAGACCGAATAGGGAAAGATGACCTTCAGGGCCTCGAAAGAGAAACCTCTCCCCAGGATGGCGGCGACCTTGAGCACCTGCTTGGAGGTTTCATCCAGAAGGTCGATACGGCTCTGGATTACCCCCTCGATGTTGTCGGGGAGGTTTATCTCTGCTATTGAGCCCTGAAGCTCGTAGGTGCCGGTTTCTGGATTCCTGACCAGAATCTCAGAATCGAGCAGAGAGTGGATTATCTCCTCTAAGAAGAAGGGGTTCCCCTGAGATTTCTCGACCGCCAGCGCGGTCAACGCCTCCGGAGGTTTGTCGGTCTTCAAGAGTGATTCGACCAGATGATGCGCCTCGGAGGCGGTGAGCTCTTTCAGATCGAGGAGACGAGGCTTTTTTCTTTTCCACCAGGAAAGGGACTCATGAGGGCGGGAGACCAGCACCAACAATAACGGGGAGTCGTTGAGATTCTCGATTATGAATTTCAAGAGGAGATGGGAAACCTCGTCAATCCAGTGGAGGTCCTCGAAGATGATATAGAATCTGGAGCTTCGCAGTCGGTTCTCCAAGACTCCGGCGAGGAGTTGAAAGGTCTTGTCCTGACGGAGCTTGCCCTCCAGGGGGGCGGTGGTATCGTTGTCCGGGAATTCCGTTCCCAGAGGGGAGCCCAGAAGGGGATACCAATCCGGATTGTCGAAGCGGGATAGCTTTTGCTTCAGTTTGGCAATTACTTCCCTCTTCTCAGCCTCCGGATCGATTTCCAGAAGCTCCTGAAGAAGAGAATTCCAGGGCAGATAGGGGATAGATCCACCATAAGATTGACATGCGGTTTCAAATCCGCCCAGCCGCTTCTCTTCTGCTAACCTCTTCAACTCTTGAGTGAGGCGAGATTTTCCCACCCCGGCCTCGCCGGTGACCAAGATCACCTCCCCCCTCCCAGAGAGGACCTCTTGGGTGGCCTCCCGCAGGATATCAACCTCCTTCTCTCTACCTACCAACGTCACCTCCCCCGAGCGTGCACCTCGTCTGGTTGCTATCGTGCTCCTCTTTGCCTCCAGGGAGCAAACCTGCAACGGCTCTTTCTTCCCCTTCACCTTCAAGGGGGGGAGGGGGGAGAAATCAAAACCTCCCAGAGCCTTCAGATGAGTGTTCTCGCCAACCAGAATCTGCCCTGGTTTGGCCTTGGACATCAGCCGGGCGGCCAAATTGACGTCGTCGCCCATCACGGTGTACTCCTTGCGCAGGCTGCCTCCGACGTCCCCGCACAATGCGTGTCCACTGTTGATGCCAATTCTCTGCCAAATTCTGAATCTGTTTTTCCGGTTTATCTTTTCCAGCACTGCGTTCATCTCTAAGGCACAATGCAGGGCCCGCAGTTCGTCATCTTCGTGGGAGACCGGAGCTCCAAAGAGGATGAGCATTTTGTCCCCTTGGGAGTACGTGTCGATGCGGGTTAAGACCCCCCCGTGGTCGCTTATGATTCTGTGGGTCCGGGTGAAGTAAAGATCGAGAAGGCCCAGGAGCTCTTCTCGGGATTCTGCTCTCATCTCTCCGGGTCGATTCCCTGCCAGCTTTTCTATGAAATCGCCGAAGTCGTGAAAGTTGACGAACATCACCGTGACGCGGCGGTGTTCTGCCTCCACCCCTCTGATTTCCTGAAGGGCCTGGAGCTTGTCGTAGACCCCGACCGGGAGATAAGCCTTGAGGGTCAGAGGATCACCCCTCTCTAAGCTAGGGTCTGCTTGAAGAGGAGGAGTTGAGATTTTGAGCACCTTTCTCACCAGGAGAAGGT
>LIZU01000040.1 GCA_001302725.1 candidate division Zixibacteria bacterium DG_27 | reverse complement strand
GTTATAGAGCTTCTTTTCCGAGGCTCACTTCTGGGGGAAGAAAACTCAAGGACCCCGTGAGGAAGGCGGGGCCTTTTTATTTGCACAGACTATAACGAGGCGATCTGGGAACAGTGAATTCGCCACCTCAATTCGCATAAATCAGCCGCACTGCTGGACAAATAGTTGAACAATTCGTCCTCCCGCTTTGGGGGGAGTTTGCAGATGCCGATAGAATTTAGGTGAAAATGAAGACTAAGAAGTTCTTCTCCAACTTACTCACCACAGCTATTTTCGCCCTGTGGCTCTTCTCGATGGTGCTGGTTTTCAGGGAGAGCCCCGGCTCCGCAAGGGATATTCCCCCCGCCTCCCTGGGAAAACCCCTGGAGGCGGATACAGAGACCTGGATGGGTATTTACAGCGACGAGAGCAAAATCGGCTATGCCATGCAGTCTCTTAAGAAGACCAACCTGGGCTACATGCTCAAGGAGTACACCTATCTGAAAGCAGTTCTGGGGGGGGTTGAAAAGGAGATCATGATGTATGGTCACTCAGTTCTTGACGATTCCTTCACCGTCAAGACCTTCAGTTTCGGTCTGGCCTCCGGCGATTACGAGACCGACCTTTTCGGTACCGTCCAGGGCAATCTGTTAGAGGTCGAACTTAGAACCTCCCAGAGGCAGTCGAAGCTGACCTTTCCGTTGAAGAGAAGAATCTATCCCGTCGGGGTGGTGCCTCACCTTCTGGTCTCTCAGGATTTCTCTCAGAGGAAATTCAGCCTCGCGACCTTTGACCCCATGAGCTTAAGCTCGGGAGAATTATTGGTCGCCGTTGAGGCTCAACAAGAGACGAAGTTCAAAGGCAAGAAGCTCTTAGTCTACGAGCTCAGCCTCTCCTTTATGAATGTGGAGACCCGCATGAAGATAGACCAGTTCGGCAACGTTCTCTGGCAGGAGGAGCCCGGAGGCATGACGATGCGGTGGGAGACCAAGGAGGAGGCTCTAAAGATGCCGTTGGAGGCAAGTCACTCTCCGGATCTTTTGATTGAGTTGGCGGTTAGGTCCAATCTGCAGCTACCTAACCCCAGAGAGCTCTCTTACCTGAAGGCCGAGCTGAAAAACGTCGAGGCCGCCAACTTCCAGCTCGAGGGCGACCTTCAGAGGGTCATATCGGCGAAGCCGCTGATAGTCGAGATCGATAACCAGCGCAGAGGAAACCTCTCCGAGAGGACTCCGACTGAAAAAGAGACTCAACCCTCCCCGCTGGTCCAATCGGAGGATTTGAGAATCAAAGGACAAGCTGAGAAGATCGCCGCCTCTGAGAATGATCCCTTGAAGAAAGCAGAGAAGCTCTGTTTGTGGGTATTCGAGAATGTGAAGAAGGATTTCGCGGTGTCCATCCCCTCCGCCCTGGAGGTTTTGAGGGTGAGAAAGGGGGATTGCAACGAACACACCACTCTGTTCGTGGCTTTGGCTCGCTCCGTTGGAATCGCCTCCAAGGTCTGCATCGGCCTGGTTTACAAAGACGGCTATTTCTACTATCACGCCTGGCCGGAGGTCTGGATCGGAAACGATCTGGAGGGCGGTTACTGGCTCCCGATGGACCCCACTTTCGGTCAGACCATCTCCGACGCCACCCACATCAAGCTTCTGGAGGGAGATTTGAAGAAACAGGTGGAGATCGCCCGAGTGGTGGGCAAACTCGAAGTCGAGGTCTTAGACTATGATAGCAGTCAGGAATCTAACTAAGAAGTTCGGCGAGAAGGTCGCGGTCGACCATCTCGACCTGGAGATCGCCAGGGGCGAATTCTTCGGCTTTTTAGGACCCAACGGGGCTGGCAAAACCACCACCATCAGGATGCTGGTGGGGCTCTCGCGTCCCACCCAGGGGGAGATCGAAATCGCGGGAATCGACCTCAAAAAGGAGCCGGTGAGGGCCAAGTTGAAGGTCGGTCATGTCCCCGACAACCCCTATCTGTATGACAAGCTCTCAGCCCGGGAGTTCTTGAACTTCATCGGGGGACTTCATCGCATGGAGAGAAGACAGATCGAAAGGGAAGCTGACTTTTTGCTGGACTACTTCGAGATGACCTCCTGGTGCGACCAAAGGGCTGAAGGTTACTCTCACGGGATGAGGCAGAAGACGGTCGTGGCCGCCGCCCTGCTTCACAATCCGGAGGTCATCATAATCGACGAACCCTTAACCGGGCTGGATCCCCATAGTGGCCGACTTTTGAAGAACATCCTCAAGGAGAGAACCAAATCCGGGACCACCGTCTTCGTGTCCACTCACATTCTGGGGATCGCCGAGGAGCTATCCGACCGGATAGGGATTTTGAGCGCCGGAAAACTGATTGCCTGCGGCACCGCGCCGGAGCTGATGGGCATGGCCGTGGCTCAAGGGGAGAATCTGGAGGGGCTGTTTTTGCGCCTGACCCGACAGCAGAGTCCGGACTCGGTTCTGTCGACATGAAAGAGCTTGCCCTCATACTCAGATACAAGATCCAGAATTCGAGAAGGGGGTTTTTTGCCCCCCGGCTGGAAAACATTCTGCGCCTGGGGGTGAATCTCTTGGTGGGCATTCTCCTTTTCGCCGGGGCTTACTGGTTTTTTCATTACATCCTCACCTACCTCAGTGGACTTCACGAGATCGGTTCCCTTTTGATGGACAAGGTGGTCTCGCTGGCGATGCTGACGTTCTTCATGATGCTAATCCTCTCCAACCTGGTGATTTCCCTCTCCACCCTCTTTAAGAGCAAACAGACGGAGTTTCTGCTCTCTTTGCCTACCGAGCATCTGAACACCTTTATAGCTCGCTTTGTTGACAACTCCACCTACTCCACCTGGGCCTTCCTTTTTCTGGCTCTGCCGCTTTTGGCCTCCTACGGAGAGGTGCACGAATTCCGATGGTGGCAATATCTGACGCTGTTCTCGCTGGGCCTAATTCCGTTTGTGCTCATTCCCGCAACCTTGGGCGTGGGGTCCTCCCTTTTGCTATTCTACTTGCGCCGTTTCACCAGACCGATCAACATAATCCTGCCCTTGGTGGCGCTGGTGGCTTTGGCGACGTGGCTATATCTCCAGGCAAACAACCCCCGAAGCCTCTCTTTGAGCTCTTTGGAGGATTTCCGCATATTAAACAGCTATCTTTCCAATCTCAAGGCGGTGTCCTTCTCATATATGCCCCATGTTTGGCTCTCCGAGGGCTTAAAGGCTTTAACTGTGAGGGACCTCCAGAAGCTCTTCGTTCACCTCTTCGCCTTGGCCACCACTACCATCTTTCTTTTCAGGATGCTCTTGTTGCTTTCAGAGAAGATCTATTTCAAAGGGTGGCTGGCCTCCGAGGAGAGAAGCTCCAGCAGGAAAGCAGAAAGGAGAGCCCGGAGGAGAAAAGCGGGGTTCTGGTTAGGATTCGATCCCCTGTGGTGGCTTCCTCCCGACACCAGGGCCTTGGTGGTGAAGGATCTAAAACTCTTTGTGAGGGAGCCGAGCCAGTGGGCACAATTCACCATCCTTTTGGTCTTGCTGGTTCTCTATCTGGTGAATCTGGGCCAACTTCCCCTCACCTTTGGAGGGCAACAACTCTGGGAGACGGTTATTACCTTCGCGAATTTCGCCTTCTGTGGCTTCATATTGGCCACCCTGGCGGTGAGGTTCGTTTTCCCTTCCATAAGCATGGAGGGAGCCAACATCTGGTCGATCGGGAGCTCCCCCCTCTCTTTGAGGAGGCTTTTCTGGGGCAAATTCGGAATCTCCTTCGTCATCTTTCTCATCCTGGCGGAGATTCTGGCTTACTGCTCCAACAGGATGCTTTATCTCTCCGGCCTGATGATGGCTCTGACCGGCCTGGGGATTTTCCTGATGAGTTTGGGTTTGACCAGCTTAGCCACCGGGTGCGGAGCCATCTTCGCCAATTTCTCGGAGCGAAATCCGGGGAAGATCGCCTCCTCCTCCGGGGGAATGTTGACCGCGGTGTTGTCCCTGTTCTATGTTGCTTTGATGGTCTTCATTGTGGCGATACCGGTGCATCGTTACACCCTGCATCTCTCCTCGGGGCTCGATTTCTCCCCTCTAGAAGTCTTTCGGGCCTCGATCATGATGCTGGCGCTCAATCTCGTTGCCATCTTTCTGCCTCTCAAATTGGGATTGTCATCTCTGGAGAAGAGAAGCGATTTTTGACTGCCTCTCGAGCCTCCCAAGCCCCGACAATAGCGCTTGACAAATCTGGCGGCGTCACCTTAATTCCCTTGCGGGAACTAATAATCCCTGATTGAGTTTCAGCTAAGGAAGCGGTTGTGAGAGCCTTCTGGTGGGCAGCCCGCCTCTTTAGCTGCTCCGCCGATGATAAAGAGAAAAGACTCTCCCAGCGCGCAGGGTGACAACAGAAAGAGGCGGTTTGAGAAAGAGGCGCTTCTCCACCTGGATGCGGTTTATCGCTCAGCTTTGAGGATGACCAAAGAGCCGACCGAAGCGGAGGATTTGGTGCAAGAGACCTTCCTTAAGGCTTATCGCTTTTTCGATCGCTTCGAGTCGGGAACCAACTGTAAGGCCTGGCTCTTAAAGATTATGACCAATATCTATATAACTGAGTATCACCGCAAGTCGCGAGAACCCTCGGGGTTGACATACGATGAGGGAGAGGTCTTCTCCCTTTACGAACAGATCGAGGGTAAGGAGGGCAAAAGGGCAGCCACCGATCCCGAGAAGCGGTTCTTCGATCGCGTCATGGACGTCGAGGTGAAAAAGGCGATCGAGGACCTGCCCCAGGAGTTCCGGGAGGTGGTGGTTTTGTCCCTCTTGGAGGATCTCTCTTACCAGGAGATAGCCGAGGCCCTGGGGATTCAACTGGGGACGGTTAAATCTCGATTGTTCCGGGGGCGGAAGCTCCTGCAGAAAAACCTGTGGGAATATGCCAAAGCCAAGGGGATAGTCAGCGATTCTCCGGAGCGATGAACTGTAGCGAAGCCCAAAGACTTCTGTACGATTACCTCAACGGGGAGCTGGAGCAGTTGGACCTTAGTCGGGTTGAATCTCATCTGAAGGTGTGCTCCTCCTGCCTCAGGACATTCGAATTCGAGCGGCGTTTCCAGAGCCTTTTCGTCGATAGAATCCCCGAAGAAACAGCCCCTCCAGAGCTGCGGTCGGCGATACTCGACCGCATCGATCAGCTGGAACAGCCCCGAACTTCATTTCCCCTCTCCAGAAAGCGTCCCTTCTTCCGTCCAGCACTGGTTTTGGCGCCGATCGGTCTGGTGGTGGTTTTTCTGGCGATCGTCCTTTTCACCTCCGATGCGAACCGCAAAGAGCCCCTTGATATTCTGCTCCAGAACCATATTCGGGCTGAGTCTTCAACGGAGGGGCTGATCTACAGCTCTTCTGACCCTCAGTCTGTCTCCTCCCATCTGGAAAGAGAGTTGGGATTCCAGACCTCTTTAGCGGCTTATGCTCGCTCCGGGGCGATTTTGAAGGGCGGCGAGGTTCTGCAGATATGTAATTGCAAAGTGGGCTTGGCATATTTCTCCACGCACGAGGTGGGGATCTCGCTTTTCATCTGTCGTCAGGGGGAGCTAACCTGCCCGCAAATGGAGACAGTCTCTTACCGCAATCGGGAATATCATTTTGCTAGCATCCGCGAATTCAACCTCCTGGTTTGGGAAGAGGAGGGGTTGAAGTTCATCGCCGTTTCCAGGCACCGGCGAGAAGCTCTTCTTGATTTCGCTGACCGGCGAGCATAGAAACCGATCCATAGCTTTGTGAGGGGGAAAAGCAGCTTGCCAGTGGTCATGTCGGATGGCGACGCCCCCGGCAAGCTACATGAGCTACTTACTATTAAGTATTGACTATTAACCAGCACAATTAACCATCATCCTGTTCGGAGAGTCTCTTCAGCAACTCTTTCATGGCGATGGCATTTTCGACCGCCCTGGCCTCCACCCCGTTGTTGAAAAAGATGTAAATCTTTTCCGGGCTCTCCTTCAAGCTCTTTATCTGGTCAAGCCAGCCTCGAAGCTCGTCTTCAGAATAAGGGTAGTCATACCAAGCTCTGGGGTCTCTGCCGTGAAAACGGATGTAACCCAACTTGCCCACGACCCGGAGCTCAGGAGGCAGAGAACCCTCCTGCTGGGGCTCATCCACACTGCAATAATGCATCCCCACCTCCTCTAACATCCTGAAAGTCTCCTGCCTCAGCCAGCCACCGTGCCTGAACTCAACGAAGAGAGGCATACCAGGGAAATGACCTTTCGCCCTTTGCAGATACTCGAAATTCTCACGGCTGTTCCGGAAAGATCTTGGGAACTGTGCCAGGATTCCCCTGAGCTGTTCAGCTTCTAAGAGGGGTTCGATCGATTGGCAGAACTTCTCAGTGGGAGCTTCAATATCCTTGCGTATATGCGTGAAGCTTCTATGGGTTTTCAGGATGAACTCGAAATGCCTCGGCACCCTCTGGAGCATTTTTTGAAATGTGGAGGGGTAACAGATACGATAATAGGTGGAGTTTATCTCCACACAATCGAAATGGTCTTTATAATAGGAGAGCATATCGCTCCCCTTGACGTCAACAGGATAGAACTTCCCCCTCCAATCCCAGTAGCTGTAACCGGAGGTGCCGATCTTGAACTCAATCTTCGAGAGACCCGTTCTTGCCTCTTCCCTCATGGTTCAAAGTCCACGGTTCAGAGTGACTCCTTGTCCTCTATCTCCTATTCCCTGTTTCCTTTGTTCTTGCGGTTCTCTGAAACTTCACCATACCGCATCTTCTGCAGACCCACTTACGCCTCTTGTGGAAGGAGCGTTTCTCCTCCTTCATTTTCGTCTTGCAGCGGGGACAGTGCACAGAGTTTAAACGGTTGACATATCCTCCAGAATGATATAATAAGTGATGACATTTTATGTCAACCCAAAACGCCCGCGAGTCGATGGAAAGACAGGATATCTAATGACCGCTGATTACTTAGGACAGCTTTTCATTCTGGGCCTCTCGGGAAGAGGGTTGTCTTCAGAGTCTGAGGGTTTCTTCAGCGGCAACCAAATCGGAGGTGTTATTCTCTTCGAGGAGAACTTCGAGGGCCTCGCCGATTTGAGGCGGCTAACCCGCCGTATTGGCTCCCTGGGGGAGGTGCCTCCATTTGTAATGATTGACCAGGAGGTTCGCGGACTTAACCGGATCAAAGACAACATGCCGACTCTCACCGACCAAGACCTATCCATCTCCAGAGATGCCCCTCAGAAGGTGCGAGAGGCATTTTCCCGAACCGCAAGGACTTTGAAGGATTCAGGCATAAACGTCCAGCTGGCTCCAGTTGTGGATCTCCCCGGGGGTGCTGACCACCACGTCTTGAAGGGGCGCTGCTTGGGTGAGGATTCCAAGCTGGTGGCACAGTTAGGCACAGTTGCCGTCGAGGCCATTCAATCGGCGGGGATTTCCGCCTGCGCCAAGCACTTCCCCGGATTAGGGAGGTCTCAAGAAGATCCCCATTTCAAGTTGGCCAAAGTAGAGATCTCCCACCAGGAGTGGTCCCAGACGGATGCCGCCCCCTTCAGGGAGACGATCTCTTGCGGAGTCCACTTCGTAATGAGCACCCACATGATTTGCTCTCCTCTTGACCAAAGCCTGCCGGCGACCCTCTCAGCAAAGGTAATCGATGATTGTCTGAAGAGGGAATTGGGATTTGAGGGTCTGGTTATCACCGATGATTTGACTATGAGGGGTATTGGGGAGAGGCACTCCATCCCGGAGGTCGCCGTGGAAGCCCTGAGTGCCGGACATCAACTTTTGCTCATATGCAGAGACCTGGAGGCTCAGAAAGAGGCCTTAGAATCCGTTAGAAAAGCATATACGAACAGAGGGTTAAATCGGGAAAGAGTTGACCGCGCCATCGCCAAGATATTAGATTTCAAGACAAGATATGTCCGCCCTCAGGAAATTGCTCAGTAAGAAAGAGAGATTGGTGGTGGGGCTGAACTCCGGAACATCTGCGGACGGTGTCGATGCCTGTCTGGTGAGGTTCACTGGGCGCAGGGGAACCTCGGGGATTCGCTTG
>LIZU01000039.1 GCA_001302725.1 candidate division Zixibacteria bacterium DG_27 | reverse complement strand
CACCTGGGATTTCAATGGCGGGATGGTGAACGTCACCAACTATCAATACGCAGATACCATCCGAGCTTACGCCGACTGTGACGCCGTTTACGGCTACAACGACAATCTGCATCTGCTCTGGAACACCCCGTATTACGACGAGCCTAACGGCATAATCTCCGTTGATGCCTGTCTGTTGTGGCACTGGTCACAGGCTACCGGGATAACCATGGTCGCCAACACCTGGTGGCCCTCCGCCCCTGGCGCTTGGAACCGCTCCAGCTCTAAAATGTCGCTTGGGGTTGACGAGAACAACAACATCTTCGCTCTCTGGACTCAGTTCACTGACGACGACAAGTCTGTGGGCGCTTGGTCCAACGGGGAGCTCTACATCAGCTACTCCACCGACGGTGGTGCCACCTGGAGCGCTTCCGAGAACGTCACGAACAGCCCCACCCCGGACTGCTGGCCGGGAGAGTGCGACAGCGA
This sequence comes from candidate division Zixibacteria bacterium DG_27, assembly GCA_001302725.1. Lineage (GTDB taxonomy): Bacteria > Zixibacteria > MSB-5A5 > DG-27 > DG-27 > DG-27. The sequence continues at coordinate 7,674 of LIZU01000039.1, read as the reverse complement.
CCACTGGTCCACCCTCGGAGAAGAGGTTGATGCGGACCTCCACATCACCTACATCAACGATAAGGATGCCGGTGGCATTCCTCAGACCGAGGGTGTAGACACCGAGAACCCGGTGATGTATCTGGAGGTTGCCAACCCGATCTCCAGAGTATCCATGAGCTGCGAGGCCATCACCCCGGTCTTCTGCCGCGGCAAGCACTTCTACTTCTCGGTCACCGTCAACAACGAGACCGGTGGGAACATCTCTGGTACTCTGACTTTTAGCAGTTACTCTGGTTATGACTGCGACCCCAGCAATGTTATGGACATCCTGAGGAGGTCAAAGACCTTCGGTCCCGGCGTCACCGAGACCTACTACTATTTAAGAGCTCCGTATGATCGTTATCCACCTGGTCAGTATAGCGCTTCAGTCCGTGGGACTCTCAGCGGTTATGACCTTTTCTGCTGCATGAACGGCGACATTATTGAGTGCGGACCGTTCAAGAATGGCGACAACACCGAGTGGGGTCTGGTTGAGGTCGATCGCCCGGAGGTTGAGCTTCCTGCGGTTACCTCGCTCAGCCAGAACTACCCCAACCCCTTCAACGCCACCACCAGCATCAGCTACACTCTGGCTGAGGCCGGGAACGTCAATCTCAGTGTCTACGACATCTCCGGTCGTCTGGTGACCACTCTGGTTGATGGGTATCAGGAGGCTGGTGAGCATGTGGCAAGCTGGGATGCCTCTCAGGTTTCCAGTGGTGTTTACTTCTACAAGCTCAGCACTGCAGATTACAGCGCCACCAAGAAGATGCACCTGCTGAAGTAGTCTCTAACTCAGAGGTTAGCAGACAAGCCCTCGGGCGAAAGCCCGGGGGCTTTTTGCTGCATACTCATCAATCTGGAGATGAGATTGCGAAAAAAATGAGCGAGCGCACAAAACGAGTGCGGTCTTGATCAGACCGCCCCCCAGGCTTGGCGTCTCAAGTGCATCACTGTCAACAAGTTAGCAGCTACCGTGGGAATTGGCAGGGATTTTGTATTACTTCTGCTTTGGAGGAATTGGAACTAGTGGTTGACGTCACTGTAGAACAGTGTATGATTGACATGAGCACAAAGGTAGGAGGATACAGAATGAGAAGAATCCTGATACTCATAACGGCGCTTCTATTCAGCCTCTCTTTGGCCGCCGCCCCCATTGTTCTGGCAGCACAGCCCAACGAGAAACCCCGTTCTGAGGAGGCTGACAAGCATAAGAAGGCAAAGAAAGAAGCCGAGAAGGCTGACAAGGCAGCCAAGAAGGCCAACAAGGAAGCCAAGAAGGCCAATAAGAAAGCCAAGGAGGCCAACAAGAAGTACAAACAGGGGGAAAGCGAGTCCGCCCAGACCGAGGCTCGTTACCAGAACCTCAAAGAGGATTACAAGCAGGCCAAACACGACTACAAGGTCGCCAAGAAAGACTACAAGCAGGCCAAGACCCACAAGTCCGAATACAAAAAGCATGGAGAGTCGCTCGACGACTACAAGAATGTGAAGGAAGATTACGGGAAGCTGAAGGGCGATTACAAAGAGCTCCGTAAGGATTACAAGGAGGGGGACCTCAAAGAGGGCTGGAGAGACTATAAGGAGGCACGCAACGATTACGGAAAAGCTCGCAAGGACTACAGGGAGGGCAGAAAGGAGGTCCGCAAGGGGACCAAGGAAGATCCTCTGGACACTCTGAGAACTGAGCCTGAGAATTGAGGGATTAAGACAGGGAAGCGTAATGCGCGGCCTCGTCCACCCGGCGGGGCCTTTTTTTGGTTCACGGTTCACAGTTGACGGTTCACAGCTTGCGGTACCCGAAGTCACTTGCGTCAGATGGTCCCATAGCTCGCCTAAGCCTAAAACATATCGGGCACCAACTGTCAGGAACCGGAGTCCGTAAATAGAGTTTATGGGGAACGGAGAAGTACAATCTCATTACGAAAGGAGTATCAAACATGAGAATGACAAGAGCCGTTGTGGCGTTCACTCTGAGCGCGGCGTTGCTCTGCGCCACTGCTGCCCTGTCCCATGCCCAGCCGATGGATCAGCATCGGCAGATGATGATGCAGCAACAGATGCAGCAGACAAGCGAGATGACTCAGCGCATGACCCGTCTCATGAATCAGGCGCATCAGTTCTCGCAGAACATGGCCCAGCGCATGGAACAGGTGCAGGAGCGACATCGGGAGAGACTTCGCAACGTGCAACGCATGGGCGAGTCGTTGGGGAGCGTGGCGGAGCAGATGAAGACCACCGTCGAGCGTTACGATGCCATGGTGCAGGATGAGACACTACTGCGACGCCGGGACATGCAGCAGCAAATGGAGCGTCTCCACACCCGCCTCCGCACCATGACCGATGAGGTGGAGCAGTCCTTCCAGATAATGGAGCGCATCCGCAATCGCCTTCAGGCGCGGGAGCTCAGTGAACTGGCAGCGGGCGAGCGAGAACGGCAGATGCAGCAGACCGGCGAAATGACACAGCAGATGAGCCGCATCATGAACCGCTGCCATCAATTCTCGCAGAATATGGCTCAACAGATGCAGCGCCAAAGTGAGCGCAACCGAGAGCGATATCGCAACATGCAGCGCCTGAGCGAGTCTCTGGGAACCATGGCGGAACAGATGAAGACCGCCACCGAGCGATACCAGCTCATGGAACAAGATCAAGCCATGAGGCAGGATCGGGAGATGAACCAGGAAAGGGAGCGACTGCGCGAACGGATGCGCAACATGGCCAAGGAAATGGAAGCCTCGCTAGAGATCTTGGAGGGGATGAGCGACCAGCTCGAAAACCAGGAGAGCGGAGAATAGAGGTCGTCCTCCGTCGACATCATGACGGCCGTTCGCCAGATGCTTAGTAAGGGGATGCTGACCTCAGCGGGGGTTGCAGTCGCCATCGGGGTGACCCTGACCTCGCTCCCCGGGTGGTGCATAACCTACAGCGGCTCAGCGCAGCTGGCGACCGGCGACTACATATTCAGCGATCGCACTACCAGCTTTGCACTTTACAACGGAGTAACGTTATCCGCTGGCCCCCTGCGAGTCTCCGCCGGCATCCCCGTTTTGTACCAAAGCACCCCCTGGGTCTCTTACAGCGCCGTCGGTATGATTCCTTCCGGAGGCGGCGAAGGCTCACAGGTGGGGGGAAGAAAGCACGGCAGCAAGATAAGCCTTCCGGACACTGTCAGATACGACGAGATCGCGGTGGGCGACCCCACGCTACTTGCCGGTGTGGAGGTGTGGCGGCAGGGAAAGGTGCTGCCTGCTTTACACCTCACTGCCGGCCTAAAGGCTCCCCTGGCCGATGTTGAAAGCGGTTTCGGCACCGGGGAATGGGACTACGGAGTGGGGCTGTCGCTGGCCAGGTCTTGGGGCACGACCTTATTATTCACCGATGTCACCTACTGGGTACTGGGTGATCTCGACGATCTGGAGCTGCTCGATCCCGTCGCCTACAGCATCGCCCTGGGATACCCCTTAGCCTCCGGGAGATACTCCCTTCTGTTCTCTTTGTCCGGCTACTCCAGGATCTTTGCGGGGGTGGATCCGCCGGTGCAGGCAGGATTTGCGGTTAGCCACTTTCTGGATTCGGGTGCGAGTCTGTCCGCAAACATCAACGTGGGATTGACAGAATCGGCCCCCGATTTCGCGTTCTCTCTGGGATGGCAGGTCGGTCTGTGATCGCCTCCGCGGTCTCAGCTGCGGCGAACTATCTCCCGACGTGAGACTCCGGTAGAGACCAGATTGACCGGCACGCCGACGAACTTCTCAATGAAGGAAATGTAATCCCTGGCATTCTGAGGCAACTTCCCCCACGATGTCAGACCGGAGGTGGGCGATTGCCAGCCGGGAAGCGTCTGGTAGATCGGCTCGCAGCTCTCCCAGTGCCTGAGCTCGTCGGGGAAGTTTTTCATCTCCGCGCCGTTGATCCTGTATGAGGTGCAGACTTTTATCTCCGCAAACTCGTCCAGGACATCCAGCTTCGTCAGCGCCAGCTTGTTGACGCCATTGATTCGGGCAGTGTATTTCAGTGCGACCAGATCCAGCCACCCACAGCGACGGGGACGCTGTGTGGTCGCACCGAACTCATTCCCCCTCTCTCTCAACCTATCTCCGGTCTCCCCGGTCTCTTCCGTTGGGAAGGGCCCATTCCCGACCCGGGTGTTGTAAGCCTTGGCTATTCCGATGGTCTCGTGCAGCGCCGCCGGGGGGATGCCCAGCCCGGTGAAAATCCCTCCCACCGAGGTGTTAGAGGAGGTGGTATAAGGATAAGTGCCGAAATCGACATCTAGAAGAGCACCCTGGGCGCCTTCAAACAGGATATTCTTATCCTGCTCTATTGCCTCCAGAAGCAGAAATGAAGTGTCGCACACCAGAGGCGCCAACCTATCTCCGTAAGAAAGCAGACTATTCAGCAAATAGTCCCTGTCGAAGGCTTTCTTGTCTTCAGACCTATCCGCAAAATCTTCCTTGAAAACCAAAGTGAGATTTAGCCTCGCCTCCAGAGCCTCCCGCTCGAAGATGTCAGAAACCCGAACACCGAGGCGATTCACCTTGTCCACGTAAGCAGGGCCTATCCCCCGAAATGTCGTCCCAAGAGCTTCATCCCCCTTACCAGAGTCTGAAAGACGGTCAATCATCTTATGATAGGGCAGGACCAGATTCGCCCTTCCGGAGATGAAAAGCCTACCGGTCAGATCGTATCCCCTGACCTTCAGCTCCTCCACCTCTCGGAAAAGCTGCTCTAAGTCCACAACCACTCCGTTGCCAATGACACATACCTTCCCCGGGTGCAGAGCGCCGGAGGGAAGAAGGTGAAGGATGAACTGCTCTTTCCCAAAAACGACTGTATGCCCGGCGTTGGCGCCACCTTGAAAACGGGCAACGATATCGGCCTTTTCAGCCAGGAAGTCAACTATTTTCCCTTTCCCTTCATCCCCCCACTGGGTCCCTAAGACCGCGATGTTTGGCATTGCCTCTCCTTTATCTTTTCGAAAGGGTCTTGGCGTGAGTTAGCTGGGCCTCCATCCACCTTAGTATCTCCCTTTTGCCTTCCCCGGTGACAATTGAGAAGAAGATCTTGTCCAGTGGGCTGTAAAGCTCATCCTTCTCAAGCTCCCTTCTAAGCTCGGCTCGGGATCGATTCGTCAGTTTGTCTGCTTTGGTCAAAGCCACTAACACTCTCATCCCCAAATCTTGCAGATACTCAGTGAGCTGGCGATCAAGGGCGGTGGGGGGATGACGACTGTCAATGATATGCACCAGCCCGGCCAGATATTCTGAATCTTCAAGGTAGTTGCCGACCAGCTCCGCCCAGGCCTTCTTGAGGGATTTCGGGGCTTTAGCATAACCGTAACCGGGAAGGTCAACCAGATAGAAATGTTCATTTATCAGAAAGTAGTTCAGACAGCGGGTCTTACCCGGAGTGGAGGAGACCTTCGCTAAGCTTTTTCGTCCCACCAATCGATTCAGCAGAGAGGATTTGCCGACGTTGGAACGACCGGCGACGGCTATCTCCGGAAGTCTCCGTTTAGGCAAGCTCTCGAGGTCGTAGACAGACTTGACAAACTCGGCTTTTCTGATTTCAAGTGACATTGAAACTTCCCGTGCCGCTTTATGCCCGCGTTGGACCGCTTGCGTCAGAGGTGGGCATCTAACGCCGCCTAAAGGGATAGGAAACAGTAGACAACAAACAGGAGACAGGGATTCGTCTGTGAACTGTGAACCGTGAACTGTGAACTATTCTCACGCCCTCTTTCTCTTCAGATCCTCTACCATTGTATAGATGGGGGGTTGTCCCTCGGAGATGACTTCCGGAGTTATGATACACTCCGCAATCCCCTGCTGAGAGGGTAGCTGGAACATGGTATCCCGTATCGCTGCCTCTAAGATGCTTCTCAGGGCTCGCGCCCCTATCTCTCGCTTCAAGGCCAGATCCACCGCCGTATCCAAGGCCTCCTCGGTGAAGGTCAACTTCACCCCCTCCAGCTCGAAGAATTTCTGATACTGCTTGACCAAAGCGTTTTTTGGCTCCGTCAGAATCTTGAACAGGGCCTCCTTGTCGAGGGCTTCCAGGGCAGTGACGACCGGCAGCCGACCGATGATCTCGGGGATAAGCCCGAACTTCAGAAGGTCCTCTGGCTCCACCTGAGATAACACCTCCCCGATGGACATATCCTTGAGGGCCGACTCCGCCTGAAAGCCGATGACCTTCTTTCCCAGACGACGCTGGATTATTTTTTCCAATCCATCAAAGGAACCACCGCAGATGAAGAGGATGTTTTTGGTGTTGATGTTGATTAGAGGTTGTTCGGGATGCTTGCGCCCCCCTCGCGGTGGCACCGCCGCCACAGTCCCCTCCAAAATCTTCAAAAGCCCCTGCTGGACTCCCTCTCCGGAGACATCTCTGGTTATGGTTGGATTGGCCTCCTTGCGGGCAATCTTATCCAGCTCGTCGATGTAAGCGATCCCCCGCTCCGCGAAGGCAACATTGTAATCGGCAGCCTGCAGCAGTCGCACCAGAATGTTCTCGACATCCTCCCCAACATAGCCGGCCTCGGTGAGGACGGTGGCATCGGCGATGGTGAAGGGGACCTTGAGCAACCTCGCCAGAGTCTGTGCCAGGAGAGTTTTGCCGGTGCCGGTGGGTCCCAAGAGGAGAATGTTGGATTTCTCCAGCTCGACCTCGTCCTCTTTCTCGGGGGGATTGAGGATCCTTTTGTAATGGTTGTAAACCGCAACTGCAATGGTCTTTTTGGCAAGCTCCTGCCCGATGACATACTGCTCCAAAAAGGCCTTAATCTCCACCGGCGTGGGCACGACTTTCAGATGCTCGCTAATGGAGGCGATCTTCTCGGTCTGGACTACCTGGTTTAGGGTTTCGATGCAGAAAGAACATACTGCCGCCCTGGAGGAGGCAAAAAGCCTCTCGGTGCGGCTCTGAGGACGTCCGCAGAAGTAGCATTCCGCGATCGGTCCTTCGCGGTCATCTTTGCTGTCGGGCATGCTACGAGCTCACCTTCAGGGAGGACAGAAGCGAAAGCGGGAATCTATCGTTCCCGTTTAACGTACACCTCGTCCACCAGTCCGTATGCCTTGGCCTCTTCCGAGGACATGAAGAAGTTGCGGTCGGTATCCTTCTCGATCTTCTCCATCGGCTGACCAGTATGCTTGGAGAGGATTTCGTTGATGCGTCTTTTTACCTCCAGCATCTCCTTGGCGTGGATCTCGATGTCGGAAACCTGTCCTTGCACTCCACCCCAGGGCTGATGAATCAAAATCCGGGCATTGGGGAGGGCCGCCCTCTTCCCCTTGGCACCTGCCGCCAACAGAAGCGCCCCCATGCTTGCCGCCAATCCCACGCAGGTGGTGGCCACATCTGGCTTGATAAACTGGATAGTGTCATAGATCGCCAGGCCTGCGGTCACGGTACCCCCGGGCGAGTTGACGTAGAGAAAAACATCCTTTTCGGGCTCTTCGGCCTCCAAAAATAGAAGCTGGGCAATAATCAGATTGGCGACGTTATCGTCGATGGGAGTGCCCACAAAGACAATGCGATCCTTCAGGAGCCGGGAGTAAATGTCGTAGGCTCTCTCCACTCTCCCGCTCTGTTCCACAACCATCGGTATTAGAGGCATATCAATCTCCTGCTGTGATATCTTGAGTT
>LIZU01000038.1 GCA_001302725.1 candidate division Zixibacteria bacterium DG_27 | reverse complement strand
CCCTGGGATGTGATCGTGAAGAAATTGCTCTCTCCCCGCTTCGAAAGGGAGCTGGAGAGTCGCGATAGCTTGAGTGTGGATGTCCGACACGTTTTCCATTTGCTTTCAAAATACGGGGAGGCGCCAGCCTTCTGGGAGAGGGTGGCGAAGAAGGCAGAGTATCTGAAGCAGTCTCACCAAGTCAAAATGAATCTGCTGAGGTTTTTCTCTCTGAAAGACGAAATCGGATACGGCCAGATGAATCTGGATGAGAACTTGGCCGGGATGGCTTCAGCACTCTGACAAAAGACCATGAGAGATCCCTTCTCCAGATTGGAGGCCCGCCTTGAGACCTTGGGGAACTACAACCGCAAGTATCTCCACGTCATCGCCTCCAATAAGGACAAGCTGATAGAATCCTTGGAGCGGCAGGGCAAAAGAGACCAGATACATCTCTGGGTTCCGGCCTTAAACCTCCCCACCGAGATGGACATTGTCCTGAGTGTGGCCAAGGACCGCAGCGAGAAGTTGGGTTTCCTGGGATGTTATTACGCTCTGCAATTCCTTAACACCAACCTCCGGATGGTGGACGTCTTGAACATGGAGATGGTGGCGGAGATCGAGAAAACTCCCTTGTGGCGCAAGTTCATGCTTGAGGCCGGTCACAATTTCCGACATCTGACACGAAGCTACATGCACAGACTTTTAGGGATTTTCGTCGACGCGAAAAAATGCCCGAACTTCGTGATACTGGGGGTCGGAACCAGAGCCGATCAGGACGACATCGACGTCGGTGTGGTGGACGACGGCACCAGAGATCGGGAATTGCTCAATTTCGGCATCAGCAAGCTCTCAAACGAGATGCTCAAAAAAGCCAGCCGCCTGCACTTCCACCTCTCCGAGCACGTGGGAAGGCTGAGTCACTCTGCCACCATAGAGGAGTATGAGGACCTGCTGGAGAAAGAGATCGGCGATTTCGTCATAATCACCGAGATGCTGGGGGCGGCTCCGATTCTGGGAAGCGAGGCGCTTTTCGGAGAGTTCAAGCGGAGGGTCACCTCCCGTTACTTCTACGACCCGGATCGGGCCGACAATCGCCACCACGAGGGCTACCTGCGGGGGATGTTAGGGGAGCTTAGAGCACTCAAAACCCGACTCAAACCTCCCGAAACCATATCTCCCAAAGAGGACGGGCTCCGCCTCATAAAGGGGCTTTTGTCCACCCAGAAGACCATCTACGGAGTCGAGAAGGTCAACGCCTGGGATCTCTTGACGGAGCTTTCTCTGGAGAATCCTCGTCGTTATAAGTCTTACGATGCCCTGGAGGGGGCCCTGACCTTCCTGGAGATTTTCCGCTACCTCTACCAGCTTCTTTCGGTGCAGGAAGAGGAGATCTATTTAGGCGAGCACGGCAGCTCGGAGCTCTTAGAGCGGATGGCCTCTGTGCTCGGTTATCAGAAAAAGGGAGTGGTGTATGGCAAGGACTTTCTGCTGGTCAACTATTACGAGCAGCTCGAGAAGGCTTTAGAGGCGGTGGAGGTTTTGACGGAGGATTTGGAGAGGCACTTAAAGAGATGTAGCCTCTTCACCCCGATGCTCTCGAAATACGAGGATGCCACCGAGACCTACGAGGGGAACATGGCCATCGATTTTCTGGAGGCGAGTCTCTTCTTCCGGGGAATCACCTACTGGGACGACTTCTTAGAGGCCCTGGAGGAGGGCACAGAGGTTTTGGACCGCTTCATAGAGGGGATGGATTCCCTCTCGAATCGCTTGAAATTCAGAACTATCAAGGGGTATATCGAGGGAGCCTATTTCGATTTGGCCTCCACCATACGCCTGCTGGTCATCCTGGGCAAAGACAGAACACATCCCAGCTCTCAGGTCCTCTTCCGGCAGTTGAACAACTACTTTCTGGAGATAATCGAGGCGGTGCCGGAGGTCATCCCGAAAATGGCTCACATCTTCTATGCCTACCCGGGACTGCTCAACAGCTACCTTAACCTCTCCGACCCCGGGTCTCACCGGAAGCTTTCGAGGCTTTTAGAGAGGGAGGTCCACGAGCCGGAGGTCATCCCGGTAGTTCCGGAGCTCGAGGCTCTCTGCGAGGTCCACTGCCACACCAGCCGTTATTTCAAGAACCATTTCCTGCGGATCGTCGAGAAATATCCTCTATACATACGTAACCTCAACGACCTTTCCCGGCTCCGGGACATCTCCGAGGGATTCTACGGGGAGCTCACCACCCTGGCCCCCGTGGAGGACAAGAAGAGGAAGCTGGGGGACTATTTCGATCTGGAGTTCGTGAGGGTGGCGTTGAAGACCCTGCGGGGGGCGCCCTCCAGTCAGACCGATGCCGAGTACACCGAGTTCTCGGATGACTATACCGAGACTCTCTTCGAGCTCTGCAAATTGGAGCTCGACACCTCTTTAGGGAAAACGGTTGTCACCGATGACCTCTTAGCCATCTACGCCGGCGGCGGCCATGCCCGGGAGCAGGGCTACGATGACGATTTCGACCTCATCGTGTTGCTCAATTCCGAGGAGGGGGAGAAGAGAGATTACTGCTGCAAAATTATAGCCAGGATGAACAACGAGATCTCCAAAAGGGGGCTTTTGCCCCACCACCGCTTTGCGGATCACTTCGGGAGCTACGTCGCCACCTTGAGGGAGTTAGAGTCGCTTCTGGCGGAGGAGTCGGCGGAGAGTTTCATCGACAAATCTCAGATATTGGGGTCAAGGCTTCTGGTGGGAAGCGGCAAATTCGAAAAGGAGCTGGAAGAGAGAATCATCGTCCCGTGCATATTCGAAAGGAAAGAGGCATACATCGCGCAGATGATAGAGGAGATCAAATCCCGGCACCGGGAAAACCTGAGAGGAGAAGCCCAGGCCAGCAACCTCAAGGAAGCTCCCGGGGGATTGCGGGACATCGAGATGGTTCTGCTCCTGCTGAAGGCAAAATACGGCAAAAGGGAGCCGATCTCCCGGCGGCTATTGAGGAGCTTAAAGGAGGAACGTCGAGAACTCACCGCACCGCTCGGAGTCCTGGAGGAGGGATTGGATTTCCTGAAAAATTTAAGGGACCTCTATCGCCTCACCGTTGCCGCCGACGACCTAATTGAGATCCAGCATCTCCAGCAGGCCGCCACCATCATGGGGTTCGGAGAGGCGGACGATCCCGAGGCCCCAAAGAGACTCTTCCGCGCCTATCTGGGTAAAACCAAAGAGGTGGAGCAGGCGGTGGCAGAGCTGATCGACAGCATTCGCGCTTGAGTATTCGCTGAGGCCCCAGAGATAACCCCTATCCTCTGTTTCCTATCCCCTATCTCTGTTCCCGGTCTACTGCTCGCTGTTCGCTGTCTGCCGCCCAGAGGGCATAGGATTTCTCCCCCATTTTTCTTGAAAAAACCAGCCCTGTTCATTTCGGCTCCACTCCCGAATTGACCTGATCTCCTCGTAAGTCATTCGTTCCAACCTGCAAAAGGAGCTATTTGCTCACACCCTTGTCACCCCCGAGGGTAGGCACAGGAGTTGCACAAAAGAGAGAAAAAACGAAAACGTCAAGGAAGCGGAATCATGAACGGATTCGAAGAAAAGAGCAATCTGTCTGTGCAAACCTTTTACGGGAGGCGAATGCTACGTTCGCTATTAGTCTTTCTAATTGTCTGTACTCTACATACCGGATGCTCCGTTGAAAGGCCCAGCCCGCCAAGCTGGGACACTCAGTGGCACCTCCCACTGGTCAACAGGAGCTATTCGGTTCTGGACCTCATTGAGGAGATCGATCAGGAGGGCCTGACCTTCGACTCCCTGGGGAATCCCGAAATCTATATCCGACAACAGGTCGATACCGTCCGGGTGGCGGACAATCTCACCTCCCCGGGTTACTCTGAAAAACTGGTTCAACAATTGGGGATTGTAGAGATAGGATCCCCGGAACCGCAATCGTTCAGTATCGAACTCTCAGAATTCAATCCCACCTGGGTGGGGCAGACAATCATGCCCTTCCATTCGAGGTAACCGAGCCCCTGGCCGAATTCGAGGTCCTCTCTCATGCCACCGTGGAGGCCGGGAAGATCTATCTTTTCGTCAGCAACCACCTGGGCGTGGACTTAGACAGTCTGACCCTGAAGCTCATGGACGATTACGACTCCCAGATTCTGGGGACGATAGAGGTGGCAGGCGGGTTAGCCAACAACCAGAGCCACGACGACTCCCTCTCCCTGGCGGGCAAAACCATTCACAACCAGTGCTCTGTAATCTTGGAGGGTCATTCCCCGGGAGGGGAGCTGGGTCCCGGCGAATACTACCTGGAGACCACAGTCAGTTTCTCTGATTCCCTCAGTGTCAGCCATGCGCAGGCGAAGATACCGCCTTTCACCAAGACCCTCAGCCGGGAGGTAACTAGCGACGACTCCAGCATCGTGACCTCGGCCCTTATCAAGTCGGGGCAGCTGAGCCTCTCGATTGAAAACCACACCGACCTCGAAGCGCAACTGCTCATCAGGTGTCCTGACCTTCTTCACCAAGGGGAAGGCCAGACCGCAAGCAGATTCCTGCTCCCCCGAGAGAGTGTCGAGCTCAACTATCCCTTAGAAGGATACGAACTTCAGCCTGAGGGGGAAGAGATCCCCCAGAGCATCTCCGTCAACCTCAGGGCTGAACTTCCCGGCTCCGGAGAGGAGTTGAGGGACTTCGATCAGAACGACTCCGTCACCGCTTCGGTGGAGATAAGCGAGCTCGTCTTTTCCGAGGTGACCGGCCGGCCGAAACCGACCCCCGTGGAGTTTGAGCCCCAGACCGAGATCCTGGACTTGCCGGAGGGGTTAGAACAGATGCATCTGACCTCCGCCGAGCTTTATCTGACCATCTACAACGACGCTGACTTCCCAGCAGACTTACAACTGCATCTCTCTGGAGACAACGGTAAGGAGTTCGATATCTCTGGCCGAATCGAGGCCAAGACCCTTCCCCACCAAGCCAGAAAAACCACCATCGTAAAGGGCGAGCAGGAGTTGGCGGATTTCCTCAATCCCTTCCCGGATGAGGTCACGGTTCAGGGTCAAGCGATCTTCAACCCCGACTACGAAGGTGGCCATATCAGCCAGGAACACGGGATCTACGGAGAGATAGAGATCCGCTCGCCGCTCTCATTTGCGATTCTGGATACCGCTGAAATGGAGATGGATATCGAGGAGGTCGACGGGGAGTGGGAGGAAGCTGACCGGCTGAAGCGCGGCGAGGTCACTGCTGAAATCGAGAACCATCTCCCGGTGGGGGCCCAAGTCACCATCTACATCGGGGAGGTGGGCAGTGACACTATCTACACCCACCCCTCTACCATTACAATCGGGCCTCTGAGACTATCTGCAGCTGAGGTGGACGAGTTCGGGCTGGCCACCGGCTGCAGTCAGAACTCCTTCCAGGAATCGCTGACACGCCAGCAGCTGCGGATATTCGACAATGATCTTTTGTATGTCGCCAAGAGAATCGTCCTCTTCCCCACCGAAGCTCAAGGCGGGGTGAGTATACAGAGTGACGACTATCTCAAGATCGAAGCCACCGCAGAGCTGTCGGTGGAGCTGGGCGGAGAAGATTAGAGGCAGCCAGATGACTAGAGCACACTCGTACAGATTGGCATGGTGCTTCATCTTGATGGTCATCGCCCTCCCGGGGGACGTTTGTGCCCAGCACGACGCCCGCAGTCTGGCGATGGGCGACGCCTACACCGCCGCGGCGCGGGGCCTAAGCTCAAGTTTCTACAACCCCGCCAACCTGGGACTCTCCGATGGACAGCGAGCTGAGCTCAGGATATTCAGCTTCGGGGTGGGACTGAACAACAACAGCTTCTCCTGCAGCGACTACACCAAATACAACGGGAAGCATCTCACCGACGACGACAAGGAGGAGATCCTAAACTCCATTCCCGAGGAGGGCTTAAGCCTCAAGGCCTTCACCGGGGTGGAGGTGCTCTCCTTCTCTTGGAGGAATTTCGCGGTGAACTTCAGCGGTTGGGGGGATGCCGATCTCAATTTTCCAAAGGATCCGGTGGAGCTGGTGCTCTACGGAAACGCCCTCAAAAGCGAAGTGCAGTTGGAGGATGCTCACGGGGAGTCTTACGCCCTGGCAAGCGCCAGCCTCGCCTGCGGCCGCTCAATTCTCAACAGAGGTGAGCTGGAGGTGGCCCTGGGTGCCGGCTTCCACTATCTGTACGGCATAGCTTATGGCGAGATTCTAAAAGCCCAGGGGGAGGCCACCACCACCGACACCAGCCTCTCCGCCTACGGAGAGGTGGAGATGAGAACCGCCCTGGGTGGACAGGGCTTCTCCGCCGATCTCGGTCTGGCGATGAGGTACGGTGACAGATGGACCTTCGGCTTCAGCCTCCTCAGGCTCTACGAGGAGATGAACTGGAACCGTGAAACCGAGAAAAGAATTTACTCGTTCGAGGTGGAGCCGTTGAATGCGGGAACCATCGACGACGACAGCATCGCCACCTCGGAGGACACCGTATTTGCCATCGGGGATTTCTCCTCCCGAAGGCCCCTCGTAATAAAGAGCGGTATCGCATACAGGACCGGAAGACTCCTCTGCAGCATGGATCTGACTTCTGCTGCGAAGGGCAACACTGTCGGCAGGACCGGCACCAATTTCGGCATCGGAGTGGAATATCGATTGATCCGGTGGTTCCCGCTCAGACTTGGTTTCTCCGCCGGGGACTACTACGGAAGTTTCAGCTCCTGTGGCTTCGGATTCAATTTCGGAATTTTCAACCTGGATTTCGCCTTGGCGAATTTCGGTTCCTTTCTTCCCAAGGACGCCAAAGGCCTGGGCATAGCTTTGTCAAACAGTATGAACTTTTAGGAGGTGGCGTATGAACAGTAAAAGCAAGAGAGTTGGAAAGCAGAATCTGCGGGAGAGGAGCTATTGGGAGTTGTCGCAGGAGATCCTGAAGGCGGATACCTCCTCTCTTGAGAGGAGAGTTGAGAGGTTACGAAGGACTTTTCACTGTTCGTTTACCAAAGCGAGCGGTTCCAAGGAGAGGTGTTTGATGATCTGATGTTGGTCGAGAGGGGAGGGCTGTTCCTTGTCTCTCCCCCACGGAGCACCCTCCCATCGACCAACCGTATTGGTGAATAGTAAATTGTAAATAGTCTGCTTGACTCTAACGCCGCAGTGTGAAATGAAGTGCCTGTGATGTTCTCTCCCCTGGGCCCCGGAGCTTTTCCGGGGCTTCCTTTTTGGAGGAAACAGGGGACAGAGCACACATTCAAGGTGGGGCAGTCGTTCGACCCATATGGGGAGTTGGACTCCTGCCCCTTCTTCTTTGGCAGCGCTGTCGAACGTTCACACTGGTGTTATCTTGAATCTGAAAAAACTGCACTTTCCACTTGACAGGCCAGTGAGTTGTGGTTATGGTTAAATAGGTCTGAGACAAGCTCTCCCTGTTATCTGAGATAGACCTCGTTGCAGGAGGGAAGCTTGATTTTTCCATCTTTGTCTTAGGCGCAGGCTCATCCAAGATCCTTATTTCTGAAGCAACTGCCACAATCTCTCAGGACCGAGGTTGTTGAGATGTTGTTTTTCCATTTCTCTGCTTGCCCCTCTTAGGCTCTGATCTGAAAGGAGGTGATCGTCGGAGTTGAAAAAAAAAGAGACCTGTCAGAAAGGCGGTGTCTCATCGAGTCTCTAAACAGGAAGTCTCTTATCGGAGGAGGTAAAATGTCGCTCGTGAGAAGCAGATCTGTGTTTCAAATTCTCGCTCTCCTATCCCTTTACCTGCTAGTTTTGCCAAAAGCTGCGATCTCGGATCAGGCCCCTCCCACGGAGGTGGTTCAGGCGGCCACAGGTGGACTGCAACCGTTCCTGCGGGCTATTCCTGCGGACAATCTCGCCCATTACGGTTTTTCGAATGAGGCTGAGTTTGCCCAGGCCAGGCTGGGAGAACCTTTGAGAGTGTATACCATCGTCCCCGACAATATCTCAAACTACATTCCTGGGACGGACCTCACCTCTTTGCTTACGGCAACGAATCTGTGGTATTTCCCGGTGCTCTGTTTCGGGGAGGCGCGAACCATCCTCACCGTTGATCTCGTGAAAGGAGAGTGGCGGGCAGTGGCAATCGGCAGCTCCGGCTTGGCAAAAGAGGTGCAGAAACTCAGGCTCAGGTGGCCTTCAAGCGATGGTTACGAACACACATTTGTGAGAGTTTTTCAAGCCCAGTCAGACTTTCTCGTCA
>LIZU01000037.1 GCA_001302725.1 candidate division Zixibacteria bacterium DG_27 | reverse complement strand
GTAAACCCTTGAAGTTAGTGCTGGAAGAGGCAGGAAGGTTAGCAGATTCAGGTTACAAAGAGATAGTCCTGACGGGAATTCATATCGGACGTTATCACGACGGAGGGTCAAGTCTGACGACTCTGTTGGACAAATTACTGAGACTAAATCCTCAGGCCCGTTTCCGGCTTTCGTCGATCGAGCCGGAGGAGGTCACCCCGGAGCTCGTCGAGCTTTTATCGACTCACACGAATCTGTGTCCGCATCTGCACCTCGCCATTCAATCCGCTGACGGGAAGGTGATAAAGGCGATGAGACGTCATTATACCCCCGAGTTCCTCGAAGAACTCTTGGAGGCGATAGTGGCGAAACTTCCCGGGGTCACCTTGGGTGCTGACTTCATCGTTGGGTTTCCGGGCGAGACCAAGGAGCAGTTCCTCAACACTCTTGCCTTTGTGAGCAAAAGTCCTCTGGCATATCTGCACGTCTTCAGTTACTCCGACCGCCCCCAAACGGCGGCTTCGAGCTTCGAGAACAAAGTGACGCCCAAGGAGAAATCGGAGCGCAGCCGAGAATTGATTGCCCTGGGGCGATCCAAGAAGAGGAAACATCTTGAGCGGTTCTTAGGTCGGGAGCTGCAGGTTCTAATTGAATCCCGTCGGCACCGGCAAACCGGCCTTCTGACGGGTATTTCCGACAACTATCTTCGAGTGGTCCTGGAGGGATCGGACGATTTGAAGAGGCAAATCGTCAAGGTCAACGCTCAGCAGTTGCTGGACGGGGAACTTTTGGGTGAGGCGGTGCCGGATGGAGGCTAAGCGCTTCTACATCCGGACTTTCGGCTGTCAGATGAACGAGTACGATTCCCGCCTGCTGACAGACCTGCTTATCTCATCGGGATGGACGCCAACTAGCAGGGCCGAGGAGGCCGTTCTGGTCGTGTTCAACACTTGCTCTGTTCGCCACAAAGCCGAAACCAGAGTCTACGGTCATCTGAGCGGAGTCGCTTCCTTAAAGAGGCTGAACCCGGAAGTGAGGGTTGCGGTGGTCGGCTGTATGGCGCAGCGTCTGGGAGAGGGGCTTCTGGATCGCTTCCCCTTGATCGACTTGGTCTTGGGTACGGAGGAGATCTTCTCCCTGCCGGAAATCCTCGAATCCGAGGACTTAAGAGAAAGGGTGAAGCTCAAGCTTTCCGGAAGGGATTTCGGGGAGCTGGCGACAAAGTTAGCCCCGTTCAGCGCCGAAGCGCTCGCCAGTTTCGTCGCCATCACCAGGGGTTGCGATAACTTCTGTTCGTATTGTATCGTCCCCTATTTGCGCGGTCCTCTCAGATGTCGCCCCCACCCTCAGATCCTAAAAGAGGTTGAGGCTTTAGTGACGCGGGGAGCAAAACAGATCACTCTGATAGGGCAGAATGTCGATTCCTACTTCGACGGCGAGATCGATTTCCCCGACCTTTTAGAGAGAGTCTGTAGCCTCCCCGGCCTCCAAAGAGTCCGTTTCACCACCTCCCATCCCAAAGACTTCGGAGAGAAATTGCTGGAAAAAATGGCCAATCTGCCCCAGCTCTGCGAGCACCTTCACTTACCTCTACAGTCCGGCTCTAATCAGATCCTCGGGAGAATGAATCGGAACTACACCGTGGAGGAGTATGTCCAGAAGGTGGAAGGCGCCCGCGAGAGAATTCCAGGCCTCTGTATTACCACGGACCTGATTGTTGGTTTTCCCGGGGAGAGGGAGACAGACTTCGAGAGGACATTGGAAGCAGTTCGTAAGGTCGGCTTCGATGCCTCCTTCACCTTCAGATATTCTCCTCGTGAGGGAACCGCGGCTGCCAGCTTTGATGACGATGTCCCGGAGGCGGTCAAGATTGGAAGGTTGAATCGCCTGATAGCGTTTCAGAGGGGGATTTCGGAGAAGAGGAATCGGGAATTGGCGGGGACCGTTCAGGAGATTTTGGTTGAGGGTCACAGCAGACGCCAGCAGGATAGGTGGAAGGGGAAGAGCCGAGGCGGCAAGACGGTGCTTTTTTCGGCTGACAGAGAGAGCCTTTTGGGAAAACTGTGCCGGGTGAGGATCACCTCCTGCACCAGCAAAACCCTTTTCGGGGAGGGTGTCAGTTGATCCGCTCATTGAGGTTGTCCGGCGAGTCTGGGGGGTTCACACTTCCACGCAAGTTGACACGTCACAGGAGGGTACGAGACAGAATGGGATGATCCCCGAGGGCATGCGCCCGGGCAGCGGACGAAAAAGTCGACTCCGAAATCTTGCCGAAAAAACTTGCTTTTCCTTTTCTCACCCCATATATTTTGCGCCCGAAATGCGGAGGGCCGAAAAAACTCTCAAGCTGCAGAGATCTTCGCCCTTGATCTCGATGCTGCAGTGACGATTGTCAGGACCCTTTTTCAGCTATTCGGGTTCAACTGGACGGAAAAACGAGAGGAGAGACTGAAACGTCAAAACAGAGAGAGGTAAGCTGATGGCGTACACTATCACTGACGACTGCACCATGTGCGATGTTTGCAGGGAGGAGTGTCCGGAGGGAGCCATCTCGGCCGGTGATCCCAAATACATAGTCGATCCGGACCTCTGTACCGATTGCGCTAGCTGTGCAGAGGTCTGCCCGGTGGAGGCTTGTGTCCCAGTGGAATAATATCGATGAGAAAACGAAGGCCCGTCTCTTTCGAGACGGGCTTTTTCTTTTTGGATAATCAGTAACTACTAACCACCACCACTCACCACTTACCAATAATCGGTACCCGCTTACCAGCTTTCGTCTTTGGAGGGGACCGATTCGGTAATGTCGACCATCCGGCGCCCATTGGTGTAGACGGTGGCTTTAGGTTCGGCCATCGCCATCAGCTTCTGGGTGACCTTCTGGATGCGGAGGCAACTTTGCTCGATCAACTTCAGCTTTTCTACAAGCTCCGGCTCCAGGGAGGCGCTCTTCAGAAGCAGAAGCTGAGTGTTCCCCAATATGGCCATCAAAGGGTTGTTGATTTCGTGGTTGATAGTGACCGCGGTCTCCACGATGCTCTGCATTTTCTCGGACATGACCGCATCCTGGTATCGTCGTTTCAAGTCCTCGAACTCATCCCGGAGGCTCACGAAAGTCACGACGTTGTCGATGATCTCCCCCACCTCGCGGGCAAGGTGCTCCAGATGTTGCGCGTCATCTTCGATGAACTCCTCGATGCTCTTGGAACCGACAAAGAGCAGCGCAACGACTTCCTCCCGGGAAAACACCGGGACGATAATCCCACTGCTCAATCCCACATCCGCAAACAGCTTGTCGTCGATTCGGCTGATGGTTTCCTTCGCGTAAGAGCGCAAAAGCGGCCTGCGGCTGGAGAGCACCTCTCCGAAAGAGGTGTCGGATGCCGGCAGAGCACTCAAAAGGGGGTTTTTCTGCAGCAGACTCTCAGGCAGCACCAAGGTCCGCAGATATTCCTGGCTGTCGGGCGCGAAGGCCATCAATATCAACTCTGGTTTCAGCCTCTCCCTCACCTGCTCTAAAAGACTCAGAAGCAGCTTTCGGGAATCCAGCCCCACGTTCCGGAATCGCTCATACAGAGAGGCTTGGGTAGGTTTCCTGACTGCGGTTTTGAGAATCATCGGCCACAAAAGACCCAGCTGGGAGGACAGAAGGCTGGCGAACTCCTCCAGGAACTTCGCGGAGGCGGTTTCCTCTTCGACTAACAGCGAGAGCTGTCCCACTGGCTCCCCTTCTGAGAGTATCTTAAAGGCTTTGAGCGCCGTGGGAGGATCCCTTCTGATCGAAAAACTAGCCTTATCGGCCTGGAAGCCGACGGTCCCCTGGAAGAGATTGAAGAGCTCTTGCAGCCTCTTTCCCCTGAGTCTTTTGAGTAATCTCCGGGAGTCGTCGCTGCCGGCCTCGAAGATTCGAGACTGGGCCTCTTCTGCCCCCCCCGAGACCTCCAGGAGCACCGCCTCCGCCTGGAGGCTTTCGACGACGGCTTCCACCACCGCTTGGAAGATCTTCTCGGGGGCCTCGCCTCTGTCGATGGCAGTGTTTAAGGCCGCTAAAACCGAAATCACTTGTCTTTCCACTCGTAGCCTTCTTACGTCCTAAACAAGAGAAACCTATCCCCTCAAAGATTGCTTTTGATCTCAACGTCCTCGTTGACGAAGCTAATCAGAAGAGAAAGAGCAAGAAGCAAACTCACTCCGCTTTATTGTAAGTTGCAGCTTTTTTTTCATTTGTCAAGAGAAAATAGCCTTCTTCGTCGCGGCTCTGCCCGGGAGGCAAACCTTCAGCCATCCATGTGTCTCAGGGTTGAACAGCAGACTATCCTTTCGGGCTTTGAGCGCCCTGACAGGCACGGGAAAGCGGTAACCAGAACTTCACTCCTGGGGGGCTTTCAGTTGGTGGTTTAGCTCTTGGGTCTGCTCCTCTCCCTTTTTCTGAGAATCGCCCCCGCGGGCGAACACTGCCTTGAGAAGCGGGGGGGTGATCAGGGTGGTGACTATCACCATTATCACCACCGCGGAGAAAGCGTTCCGATCTATAACCGGGACCCCGCCTAACACCATCTGACTTCCGATCCCCACAAAGATCAGCCCTACCTCCCCGCGGGGAATCATCCCTACCCCCACCGCCCAGCGATTCAATCCCCTTTCGTATACGCCCAAAGAACAGACCTGTTTTCCCAGGATGGCGGCCAGGGTCAAAACCCCGGCAAAGCCTATGACGCCAAGATTCCCGAAGCTGGTAAGGTCGACCTTCATTCCCATGTGCACGAAGAAGATCGGCACCAGGAAATTGGAGATCGGTTGAAGGAGTTCCTCTATCCGGTGTTCACCTCGTTCCAGAAACCTGCGGTAGTGAACCTCGTCCAAGATTAGGCCGGCGGCGAAGGCCCCAACAATGGGGGCTAAACCGATGCGGTTGGCAACATAGGCCAGAAGGAAGCAGAAGAGCAGGGCAACCGTTATCAGCAGTCCCCGGGCTTTCGACCTCAAGGCGATGGCAAACATGCTCCGGGATAGTATTCCCCCCAGGGCCAATGCTCCCATGAGGAAAAACACCGCCTTCCCGATTATTATCAGAATCTGAGAGGGGTGAAGTGAGGGTTCTCCGGCGTTGACGGCAGTGATTATCCCCACCGCCACCGATAAGATTATCAATCCCAGGATGTCGTCAATGACCGCCCCTCCCAGGATTATTCTGGCCTCTTTAGTGGTGATCTTCTGCAAATCTTGCAGGACCCTGGCAGTAATTCCAACGGAGGTGGCGGTCAGAGTCGCCCCCACGAAGATGTGAATGAACACCGAGGCCTGCGGCATGAAAAGGGATGAAACCCCCCAGCCCAGAAAGAAGGGGGTGATCACCCCGAAGGTCGCCACCAGAAAGGAGCTTAGCCCCACCGACCTCATCTGCTCGACATTGGATTCTAACCCCACCTGGAAAAGCAGAATTATTACCCCGATCTGTGCCAACACGTCGATGGTAACGTGGTGTTTCAGGGGTTCGAACCAATTCAGCCCTGTCAGGTAGAAGTTGCCGAGAACCACCCCGAAGACCAGTTCTCCCAAAACCGCCGGTTGTCCGATCCTCTCGCACAGATCTCCTCCCATCTTGGCGGCCAAGAGTATTATGATCAGCGCCACCAGAATGGGAGCGATGTCTTCCTCTCCGGAGGGGGTTTCCGCTGGAGGTTTTGCCTCCTCTCCCTGTGGGGATGAAGATCCGAAAGGGGACGAATGGAGAAGCAGAACCAAAGCGAGCAGGAACAGAAGAGACATCTTCAGATTGCGCAAGGGAAGCTCCTTGAGACTCACCAGTTCATTTGACTGAAGATTATAACAAATCTCACCCCGCTTGGCAAAGCAAAAAATCCGCTGATTGGATGACTCCTGATCTAAGGTTCACGGTTCACGTACAAATCCCGTTTCTTCTGCCTGCTTCCCCGGGGGAGGTGGGTCGCTTCCTCCGTTCGGATTGAATGGATCTGCCTCGGGCGGACCTCTGGCGACCCTTACCTGTTTCTAAAGAGGGGTGGGGGGGGACAAGTCCCCTCCGTGCTGAAATGGAGCAATATCCCTGTCCCGTGGGAGTATGGTGAGCTTCCCATACCCCCTCGAGATCGAACAACCTGATTTTGAAGTTTTTGGAGTCGGTACTCCACCTCGCTGACAGGACTCAATTTGTGCTGGTAACTTGCTGATTTATAAGGGGGAAAAGAATGACTTAGGAAAGGGGGCCCCAAGGGGAGGTGGCACATCATTTGCGAGTAGTTCCGGCGGAGGACAAAGAAATGAGAAAATTCACTCGACAGAGGGTCGATGCTGGATTCACCTTAGTGGAGCTTATGGTGGCGATGGTCGTACTGTCGATCGTTTCAACCGCCACCTTCTACTTCTACGTCAGCCAGCACCAGGCCTATGTCACTCAAGCGGATGTCTCAGATATGCAGCAGAACGGCAGGGCCGCTGTGGCGCAGCTGTCGTATCATCTCAGGCAGGCCGGCTTCAACCCTCCGGAAGACTCCTCCGCCTTCACAATCTTCACTGTAGCCGGGGGGCCGGATAGCATCACCATCAATCATCACGATACCTCCTACACCTTCTTCGTCGATGCCACTGACTCTTTAAACCCGATTCTGATGCACCGGATCAACAGCGATTCCGCGGTCGTTTTCGCCGAGAATATCGACAGCCTCAGTTTCAACCTGGTCTCTTCTAATGAGGTTTCCATAGCCCTGGTGGCGAGGACCAGCAGGACCGACCCCGCTTCCGGGGACTATCGTCGCCGCCGTTTTGCAACCCTTGTGAATATTAGAAACCTTTAGGAGAAAAAGATGCTGGAGATCAGAAAAAATAGAGAAGGGTTCACGATTCTGGAAGTGATGGTGGCCATTCTGGTCCTCTCCATCGGGATTCTGGGGCTGGCGCCACTTTTCGTGGTCTCAATGTACGGCAACTCTTTCTCCAACGAGATGACCAGAGCAAACCTTCTGGCCACCGACAAGATTGAGACCCTGAAAGGCTTTTCCAGCTTCAGCCCCCTGCCTTATACCCAGACGGAGGCAAATCTGGAGGGGATTTTCACGCGCCAGACCAGAGTCGATGACTCCACCACCGACGGCAGTGTGCCGGTGGGGGTCTACGCCATCCAGATCACCGTGAGCTGGATCGATCAGAGCGGCGTCGCCCGCGCCGTTGATTATCTCACATACAAGGGGATTGAAGAATAGTCGAAGACTTGAGGTGGAGACTATGTATACGCCCATGAAGAATCAGAATGGGACGGCACTCCTGATCGCCCTGGGAATTATGATTATGATCTCCCTTATCGGGATTGCAGCCATCACTACAACCGGCATCGACATTGACATCTCCGGGAGCGAAAAACGTTCATCCCAGTCCCTCTACCTGGCGGAAGCTGGTCTGCAAAGGGCGGTATACGAATACATCTGGCCCGGCTTCAACGATGAGAACATCTCCCCGAGGACTAACCTCTTCGGGTGGATCGACTCCCTGGCGGGAGACACCATTTACCAAGATGTTGACGTCTCCGGTCAGGGAGGTTACACCGTAGTGGTGACCGATGTCAACGATCCCGGGTCGCAGTCGCCTTTTGCCGAGTGTCGCGAGGTCAGAGTGGAGTCGCACGGTGTTTCTCTGGGCGGCTCCGAGAACCGCACCGTCGTGGAGGTGCTGAGGTTCGGGGTTCACGCCTCCAGCGTTTTCGACTATTCCTATTTTATGAACCATTTCGGCTGGTGGGCGGGCTTCCCCAACGGGGGGGCGATAATGAACGGTAATACCAGATGCAACGGACATTACGACCTCATCTCTGGATGGCTCACTGTAAACGGTAATCCGCGCTATAACCCCATCGACGGCGAAGCCATGGACAACGGCGGAGTTTACGCCGGGGGTATCGTCTTTCCCCTGGATGGCTTCAAGTATCAGGGGATGGCTCAGTATGCCGAGAACCGCCACAGTTATCGGGGAGTTGACAACGGCTTTCTCGACCCCGCCTACGTGGAGATGCCCAACCTCAATGACGCCGGGGATGTCGACAACGACGGCAATGTTCAGGAATTGAACCCCTACTATCTGATGCTGGCCAGAGGCGAACTTGAGCTTGAGGCCGGCCGAGCCGGACAGGACCTCAATGGTGACGGTGTGCTCCAGGAGAGCGAGGTCGTCATAGCGGGCTGCTACGGCGATGAGGTCGGCGAGACCGGCAACGTCGTCCTGGTGGGCACCAGCAGCAACCCCATAATCATGGAAGGGCCGCTGGCGGTGACAGGCGACTTTGTCGTAAAAGGGACCATCTCTGGAGCGGTAAACTATGAAAATCCCCCCTCGGAGAGGCCGACCTTCGATTACGGCAACGAAACCCCGGAGCAGTACAAGGTTCGAGTCAACAACTGGCTGGAGGAGAACGAGGATAAGGACTTCGTCGGCTTCTTGACCCGGGAGAGCATCATCCTGGGCAACCATCCCGACTCCTGGTGGCAGAAATACATAGTCGGCCAGGGAGGCTGGCTGGGGGACTATCGCAACGATGGTCGTGAAGACGTCGGCACCGACCGCGTCTTTGGTACCATGGACAACGAAACCGAGCCTTACAGCCCTTCTGAAAAGGAGAGGGACAGCTACTGGACGGTGGAGCTCTACGAGGAGTCCAGTGGCCAAAGACGGATGACAGACTTACAGATAGAGGGAGGTGGCGTCTCGGTTCCCTCCGGGTGGAGGGTGGTCCCTGGAAGCGGAGAGGACGTCGACGGCGATGGTGATTATGACGACCCGTACAACTACACTGACGACATCAACTTCGGGGCCCCCTTCAGTTCTGCCAATTTCCATAACATGCCTGATGGTGTCAGCCATTATCGCGACTTGGCAGACTTCACCGTAGACGGCATTGACGGCGCCCTGTACACTAACCACACCGTGGCCGGCTGGCTCCACGAAGGCTGTACGGTGGACGGG
>LIZU01000036.1 GCA_001302725.1 candidate division Zixibacteria bacterium DG_27 | reverse complement strand
TAATCACCGCCAGTCCCAGAAGCGTCAAGAGAATCACCTTGGCGTAGTCCTGGGCTTTGACCGGCCCCAAAAGGAGCGCCTCCTTCGAGAGATAGCCGGAGGCGGCGTAAAGCTCCTCCCCGATCAGGGTATAGTCGGTGGCGGCAACGAAGAAGGGCAGCTGCGACAGCTGGTCGGTTCCTGAAATCTGGATAGCGCCGGTGATGGCTCCGGTCTCGGCCAAGATTAACGATTCGGCGTGGAAGATGCCCATGTAGAAGTTAGTGGCGGTCTGCTCCCGGATCATGAGGCCACAGACCGCGGCCACGAACGGGAACTGCATGGCGGTGACGTAGAAGATGTTCTTCTCGTCGTACATGTCCGGTCGCCCCGCTTCCATATAGGCATTTTTAACGGTCTCCTGAGCCACCGCCAACATCACTGGCTCGTTGACCGGCACCAGCACCTTGGTCTGGTACTCGGCGGTCATCTTGGCCACCCGCGCTAAAATGGTGTAACCGGCGATGGTGGCCAGATCCGCGGCCGTTCCGGTCCCCAGAACGAACAGTATCGGTCTTCCCATTTCGGTGGCTCTCCCGATGGACTCGTCCACGGCATTGATTCCCGCTATAGGACGGACGTAGAGCTCCTGTCCCTTTCTGGCAGCGTTGATGAAGTAAACCACCAGACCTCCGAAGACCAACACCGCAATCAGAATGTTGGTTTTGCCGGTGTGATACCAGTTGTTCTCTGCCTGACCGGTGACCACCTCGGTGAATTCTGAGTAGGTCCCGGTGGTGGTCTTTGTCCGCATCTTGTAGTAATAGTCTATGCTGGCGCCGATGTAGCGGCGGTTGGGCTCGCCATTTTTGGTCTTCTCCTTCTCGCCGCGGTCGGTGTAGCTGTTCAGACCCTTGCCCATCACTCCCACCTGCAGGAACTCCCCCTCCGGAGAAGTGGAGCGGAAAATCTCGTAGGCCATAACGTTATTTAGCCCACCGCCGTCGTCTTTGGAAAGCTGCCAGCTGACGACGGTGGTATGTCCATCGTCATTGGGATCATCGGAGATGACCACGTTTGTGGGAGGAGCGGGCAGGGCTTCAGCAGGCGTTTCTGATTCCTGTCCCAGTGCCGAGACATGGCTAAACAAAAGCAGAACCGAGACGGAAATCAGAACAAGTGCCAATCGGAATTTGAGTCTATTCATAGTACCTCTCTTGTTTACAGTGATTTCACAAAATCGCTTCCTGCACAGGTTGCGTCAGTCTCCCCACGGGCTGTTATTTAGCGAGGATAACAGCCCCTCTGACTCCTATCTTCTTCAAACGTATATTCCGAAACCCCATGATTGTCCGTTCTTATACTCAATTCTTCTATGGCCGTTTTTCATTGAACAAACTGCAGCCAATCTCCGAGCAAAAACCTCATTCTCCCCACCAGAAGGGAGATACGAGCCATCACGGTGTAGCCGAAGCTGGCTCCGAAAGTAATCATCAAGATATAAATTCCCACCCGTGAGGCAACTCCGAACATCCCCTTGTGCTCCTTGGAGAAGAAGAAGTATATAAGCCCACAAAGGACTCCCAGGACAACGACTATGTTTGAAAACGAGCCTCCAATGGTGAGAGAGCCATCTTGGAGGACGATCACGGGGATCAAGGTACTCTTGATCTGTCCCACGAAATCACTTCGCAGGTAGCGAACCAGGTTCAGTCCGGTGGTGGTCCCCACGATGAAGGCCAAGGCCCAGCGGGAGATCCAGGGGGCCTTGGGCGAAAGCCTCATCAGAAGCATTATCCCCAGAATCGCTGGGATGATGTACCAGTATTCGGGGGGCTTCTCAGCAATGGCCGGAAGAACCCCTTTGACGATCGGGGGATGGATCTTGGCAATGAGGTTGGGAACCAGAGTGTTCCAGAAGCCCATGCACATCCAGTATGCCGCCGAAACACCGACGAAGAGATGCTCCGCAAATTTGTAGAAGGGATTGTCCTGGTAGAGGAAACTCAAGATTGCCAAGGTCAGAAAGGCTCCAACCCAGACCAAAAGATCGGTGGAGATTACCTTGACTCCCCAGTTCAGAATATACAGGAGCCCGAAGAACAGAACACCGACGAAGAGCCAGACTAAATCCTTCCTCATTTCAAGATGCCCCTCTCCCCTCTCTCGTCGCCCTCCTTCCTCCTGGCCACGAAGAAGGTGATGTTCCCGATTACAATGAAGATCACAATCACGATATGTGCCACCGTTTGGGGCCCCATCATATCGATGCCCGGATGAGAGTGAGTTTTGAACTTGGGATATCCCTTGATCAGGGCAGATTCATATTCGGCGGCACCCTTGATTCCGCCCAAGAGCCCCAGGAGCTGTCTGGGGTAATATGGATAGAGCAAGGGGGCGGAAACCGCGGTGGCACCGCCGGCCACAGGTACATTCCCGGGGTCACCGCCGAAAAGCACCCACTCCTTAACTCCCGGGAACCCTCCCCCTAAGGAGAGAATCACGTCAAAACTCTTCAGATTGCGGATGTCGACCATCATCGGGACGGCGTCGATCTCGGTTCCCACAGCGTCGGTGGTATACATCTTTTTCATGTCCGTCAAGATGACGTTTATGAGTCCCTGGTTACCGGCCTTGTAGCCCAAGTTGACATAATCGACACCGTAGACTTTGTGAGGAAACTCATGCTCGATGATGTCCACCATGCTCTCTGAGATTAGATTGTGACCGGTGCCCCACAATGCCATCATGTATATTCTCAGGTTCTTCTCGCAGCAGTGGCGCAGCAGAGCGTCGATCATGGGCTGGATTTCGGGCACGGTGGAGGGTCCATAGTCAAACGACATCAATACCTTGGAGCCTTCAGGGAGGGACTCGATCTTATCGAAAATTGCCTGCACTATGGGGGAGGCCTCCTCGGTGCAGGAGAAGCTCAACAGCACCGGAATGATCACCGCAAAGCCGATGAAAAGGAAAATCACCCGCCGGTCGATGTTGGCTATGGTCTCGAAAAAGGACATCTTCAGTTGCGATTAATCGCTGTCTGCTCCGAGATAGGTTCTTTCAACTCCGAGGATGACCCTCAGAGCCATGGCGATGACGCCGAGCGCGATTCCGATCAGAATCGCCCGCTGGCCGGCCATATTGGGGACTGACATTATCCAGGTGGCGAGATTGGGGATCTCCAGAAACGACAAGGAACCCGGCAGCCAGCTGGTCAATTTCACCCCGAAGGGAGTTCTCCCCAGAAGAATCACAAACGCCGCCAGCAAGAGAATCGTCGCCTCCCTATTCTTCGCCCGGAAGGCTCTGTAGGAGGCAGAGGCCACAAAAAAGGCCAGAAGCGCAAACATGGTCGCCATCAAGGGGGTGAAGACGTACATATACAGCTCTTCGAACATGCTCCCAGGCTCGGTCAGATCCCCGGTTATCCCTGGGGAGCCACCGATTTTGAAAAGGCCGGCAATCATCATCACCAAAAAGCCGGCCACCGTAACCATTGAATAGGGCCAGTCCTTGTGCTTCCTGTAGATGCGATTGCCGTGAACCCGGAGTAGGTTTCCACCTCCCAGTATGAATGCGAAGACCGCGATAATATCGAAGTAAACGGAGAAATTCTCCCCCAGGCGGCCGAAGGGCTTGTGAGGGATGAAGACCGATATGATCAGCACGGAGCCGACAATGAAAGTTATGACCAGTGGAATCTGTCTGCGCATCGGGTCTTATTGCCTCTTCGTCTACTTCGTACCTCGCTAGCCTGCGACAATCGAGAACAGTTTGTGCATAAGCTCCGCCAGGGAACCGAAGAGGCTGCTCCCGCTTATGGCGAAAATCGTTTCCAGCGCGGCCCCGATCACTATCGCCGACATCGCAATTATCTTTCCCACATCCTGCCCTTTCAACGAACCGAGTTGCTTCGGCTCTCCCGAGAGGTAGGCGGAGGCCGCAAACAGTTCCTCCCCGATTAAGGTGTAGTCGCAGGCAGCCACAAAGAAGGGCAACTGTGCCGGCATCGCGGTTCCCGCAATCTGGATGGCGCCGATGGAGTTGCCGGTCTCCGCCATGATGAGTGACTCCGCAAAGAAAGCCCCGATGTAGAAGCAAGTAGCGGGCCTTTCCCTCACCATTATGCCATCGACGGCGGCGACATACCCGAACTGCTCGTCGGTGACGTAGTGGACGAAATCGTCGGAATAAGCGTCGGCACGCCCAGCAGAAATATAGGCCTCCTTGACGGTCTCCATGGCGGTGGACATCACTATGGAGCGAGAGGTGGGGACGTTCAACTTGGTCTCATACTGCGCAATGGTCTTCGCCACTCGACCCAGGATGGTTATCCCCGCAATGGTCTGGACATCGTCCATATCTAAGATGCCGGGGATGAAAAGGATGGGACGACCCATCTCCGTTGCCCTCCCGATGGCCTCATCTACCGCCTCAAGTCCCGCTATTCTTCTCAAGAACAGTTTCTTTCCCTTCTTGGCGTGGGCAATGAAATATATCACCGCGCCACAGATCAATCCCCCGATGATCAGAAGGTTCAACAGATGAAAATTGAACCACTGTGCGGAAGAACGAGCTGGAGGTGACAGCTCCGATTCGGAGGCATTCTTGTTGACGTCTACGGCGACAACTTTGTAATAATAGGTCAGGGAGTCTTCGGTATTGGCATCGACATATCTGTTAGCACCGGTGGCAGCAAAACCGACGGAGGAGAACTCTCCCGTGGGAGAGGTGGAACGGAGTATCTCGTACCCGGTGATCCTTTTGGCCTCGTCGGGGGAGAGCTTCCAGCGGACGATGATGGCGCCGCCGGCGTCTCCGGGATGATCTTCAGCTATGACTTCCGAGGGGGGTAAAAGAGGTGAGGGGACACTATCGCTACATTCTACCTGGGCTATACTGTCCGTTGTCGCTAGGAGAATTGAGCCTAATAGGCAACAGGATATTAAGCTATGGCTGAATGCTTTCAATACGCTTGTCTTGCTGTCACTTCGTTGGTGACGGCAGCCTTACGGTCACCTCGAGCTCTCTTTTCACAAACCCCAGACCGTTATCATCGGTCACTTCACCAGCCCCAGCCAGGTGCCGAAGAGGAAATCTAATCTGCCGATGAGAAGTGACATACGCGACA
Organism: candidate division Zixibacteria bacterium DG_27; assembly: GCA_001302725.1. Lineage (GTDB taxonomy): Bacteria > Zixibacteria > MSB-5A5 > DG-27 > DG-27 > DG-27. The sequence goes on along the minus strand of LIZU01000036.1, from coordinate 3,273 downwards.
TCACCGTGTATCCGAAGGAGGCTCCGAAGGTAACCATCAAAAAGTATATTCCCACTCTGGCGGCGCCGCCGAAAGCCCCTTTGTGTTCCTTGGAGAAGTAGAAATATATGATTCCGGTGACGGTGCCTACGATTAATACCAGGTTATTGAAGGAGTTTAAAGGCAGGATAGTATTTTGCATCTGCCTCATGGCATTGGACTGGAAGTAGGTGATGAAGTAAAGCCCCGCGATGGAGCCGACAATGAACGCCATGGGCCAGCGTGACATCCAACCGATTTGGGGGACTAGCCTCAGAAGCATCATCACCCCCAAAATCCCCGCGATCAGATACAACAGGTTCTCATCCCACTGTCCGCGAACGAAGAGATTTTGCAGGGCGCCATCAGCCACATTCTCTGCGCCCAACAGTCTGGTTATCCCCAAATTGTCGAACAGTTTGGGCAGGAGGTTGGCGTAGTATTGCTGCACGAACCAGTATCCCGCGGAGACCCCGATGAATAGAGATTCGCAAAACTTGTACAGGGGGTTGTCCTTATAAAGGAAGGAGATAATCCCGATCGTCAAAATCGCTGCAAGGGTGTTGGAGAAAACCGAGTCCATCAGCCTATCTTCTCTTTCTCTCTGCCTCTGGTGACAAAATAGGCGATATTTCCAATTATTATGAAAAGCACCACAATGATATGGGCAAATGACTGCGAGAGCATGAACTTCGTTCCCTTGCCGGTAAAGCCGGTCAAGACCTCGAACTCGGCGGCTCCCTTCATCCCTCCGGAAAGCCCGGTGAGCTGCCCGGTGTGAACGTAAGGATAGACCAGAGGGGCCTGGACCGCGGTGTTGCAGGCTCCCATCGTGGCGTGGAAACGGTCGACCGCAAACTGCACCCACTCCACCGTCCCGGGGTAACCGGCGGAGAGATTCAAAATGAAATCGAGGTTGCTGAAGTTCACAATCCCCTGCATCAGGGGAATCTCCTCAATCGGGGTTCCCCGAAAGTCCCGGGGAAAGGTGCTGGGGATGCTGGAGCCCATCCTCTGGATCACCAGCTCGTTGCCGGGAGAGTAACCCAGGTTGACGTAATCGACTCCGTAGATCGGTTCCCTATCCAAGTATTTCTTCTCGATGAAGATGGTCTCCAAAGCCAAATTTGCCTGCATCGGTCCCATTGGCCACAGTCCGATTATGATCACCTTCAAGTTTCGGTCGAAACATAAGCGCAGGGCGGTGATGGCCTGAGGCTGAAGTTCGGGAGCGCTGGGAGGATCGTAATCGAAGGTCATGAGCACTTTGGAGCCGGGGGGAAGTTCCATAAAGGCATCGTAAAGGGTCTGAACCTCTGGAGTAATCTCGATCTTCTGTTCGATGTCCAGAAACAGGGGAACAATCAATGCCGCTCCGACGAACAGGAAGATCACCCGTCGGTCAATGCTCATCAATTTCTCGAAGAACTCCAAAGAAGACTCCTGTAAACTTGGTCGCCGCGCCCCTTTATTCCCCTCCGGTGATGGTTCTCTCAATCCCCAAGATCACCCTCAGGGAGGTTGACATTATCCCCAGAGCAATCCCGATCATGATCGCCCGTTGCCCGGCGGTCTGGGGGACGTTCATTATCCAGTCGGTCAGGTTGGAGAGGCGATACCCTACCGGCAGCCACTGGGTTATAAGATCCCCCACCGGGACCCTCCCCAGCATCACGAAAAATCCCGCCAAAAGGAGCAGAGTCGCCTCTCTGGTTCTGGCCCGGAAAGCGCGGTAGGATGCCGAGGCTACGAAGAAGGCCAGAAGGGCAAACATCGTCGCCGAGAGAGGCGTGAATATGTTCACGTAGATATAATCGAAGGGGGTGCCCGGGTTCTGGAACTGACGCCCCCCCGAGAAGAAAAAGCCGGCGATGGTTATCAGCAGGAATCCCGCGACCGTGACAACGGAATAGGGCCAATCCTTCCCCCGCTTATAGACTTTCTCCAAGCTGAGCTTCAAGAGGTTCAAGACCCCCAGCCAGATGGCGCAGGCGGCGATGATCAAGAACCAATCGGTGAACAGATGCTCGAATATGTTGAAGGGTCTGTGAGGGATGAAAAACTGGATGATGTAAACAAAGCCCACAATGGCAGTCAAAAGCAGCGGGATCTGTCTACGCATATCTGTCCTACCGTACCGTGAAGAGTTGAGCGAAATCTAGGAGGCCAAAAGTATGCACAATCACACCTATCAGGATCACCAGAAGAATGACAACCTTGCCGACATCCTGCCCCTTGAGACTCCCCAAGAGCTTCGGTTCCTTGGAAAGATAGGCTGAGGCCGCGAACAGTTCCTCCCCGATTAAGGTATAATCGCAGGCGGCCACAAAGAAGGGCAGCTGTGCCGGCATCGCCGTCCCCGCAATCTGGATGGCGCCGATGTAGTTGCCGGTCTCCGCCAGGATCAGGGATTCCGCAAAGAAGGCTCCCTGGTAGAAGATTGTAGCCGGTTTCTCCCGGACGATAAGACCGTCCACTCCGGCGGCGTAACCGAACTGCTCGTCGGTGAGGTAGTGAATTGCGTCCTCTTTGTAGGCATCCGGCCGACCGGCATTTAGATAAGCCCCTTTCACCGTCTCCCGACAGGCTACCATGACCAGGGAGCGACAGACCGGGACCTCCAGCATGGCGTCGTATTCGGCGACGCGCTTGGCGACCCGACCCAAGATCGTAATCCCAGCAATGGTCTGCATGTTGTCCATGTCATGAATGCCGGGGATGAAGAAGATCTTTCTCCCCATCTCCGTGGCTCTTCCCACGGCCTCGTCCACCGCCTCCAAACCAGCGATCTTGCGGATGTAAAGCTCCTTACCGGCCCTTGCCCGACTTATGAAGAAGATGATCGCCAGCCCTATTATGAGGCAACCTATGAGAGCATTCAGCCTGCCAGTGTGAAACCACTGCTGCCTGCTCTGCGCCGGGGAGGAAGCCTCGGAATCGGAGAAGAGCTCACCTTTGACCCCCCTGATCTTGTAGATGTACTCTACCCCGTCCGTGGCCTCATTATCGAAGGTCTCCTGGGCGCCGGCAGGAGCGCTTGCTGTTTGCTCGAACTCTCCGTCGGGATGAACCGCGCGCAGGATCCTGTATCCGACGAACTCCCTATCTTCGGGCACGTCGTCGGGCGACTTCCCCCACTGGATGGTGATGGAACCACCGGCGTCGTTGGGGGTGTCGAAGGCGACCACCTCGGTCGGGGGAGCGGGTGCCGCCGTGGTGGTGTCCGCCGGTTCAGTCTGCTGAGCGAATAAGGTG
>LIZU01000035.1 GCA_001302725.1 candidate division Zixibacteria bacterium DG_27 | reverse complement strand
GAGTGTCTTTCGAGGGAGAGGAGGAGTTCGTCCTTGCTCATTCCCCAGCCGTCGTCGGTCACCTTGATGAGTTTGGTGCCGCCGGCCTGCAATTCGATGAAGATATTCCTGGCTCCCGCATCCAGGGAGTTTTCGACCAGCTCTTTCACCACTGAGGCCGGGCGCTCGACTACCTCTCCAGCGGCGATCTTGTTAACTAGATTTTGTGGGAGTACCTGTATCTTGTTTTTCATTGGCCTGAGTTCTTTGCGTAGGATCTCCCCGGAACCTGCCTTTCATGACGGCGATATTATACCATCAAGAGCTTAGAAATTCAAATGAAAGTGAAGATTTTCTCGTAGAGTTCAAAGAGCAATGATTTGTCCGCCAACACGCGAATAGGTCGCGCATTCCTGCCCTATGTTTTTCTTGACTTTTTCCTCCTGGTCTGTTATAAGTCCTTGTAGCAGAATTGAAGAATCAATTCCTTGCTTGAACAAGACGACAGCTTGGGTTTGCGACGGTGACCAGAGGGTCAGTTGTATGTTATGTCAAGTATCCTGGAGGGTAATATGCATGACATTAGATTTTTGTCGGTGATTCTGCTTTGCCTGTCTCTGATTGGCTGCGGGGAGAAGAAGAGAGCGCTTGAATCGGCCGAAACTTGTGGTATGATCAAGGGAATCGTGATGATCAACCCCTCTCCGTATTCCATAACTGAAGTTTACGGTTCCAGCCTCGAGGGCTCACCGTATGTCAGGATTCAAATCATCGGGGGAAGCAACACCATTGAGTATCTGGTCGGCTCGGACTTCGGTCCTATAGGCGGAGGCGTATATCGGGCCAGCTTCAACATGGGAGCTTATGACTGTAATAAGGGGGCTCCCTCGACTTTGCAGGGAGTGAAAGCTGGTGAGTATGGCATACTCTTCACCGATGGGTACTTCGATGCCGCTCAGGGTCGTATACCTCTGGAGCGGCTCCTGATCTCCAAAGTGGATAACGCTCCCATCGAGGTGATGGCCGGAAAGACAACTGATATTGGACTTGTGCTCTTGACTCCTCCATAAGTCATTATTGAAAGCCCGGGTCGCGAGATGATAGAGGCCGTCACTAACGTGTGAATTCCTGCATAGCCTCGCTTGAATTCCCTGAGAAGGACGTCTGTCGGTCATGCTGAGCAGGGCGTCGGGGCTAACCGTCGGCTTGCAGTTTGTCCTTCAGCTCCGCGATTTTTCTCAAGGCCTCCAGTGGAGTCAATTTGTCGCTGTCGATTTCTTTCAATGCTTTTAGGACTTTCTCCTCTTCGCTGGAGAAGAGGCTCAGCTGTCCGAGAAACTTCGGGGTGGTTTTCTTTGCGGTGACGTTGATGTTGATAGGATGTTTCGCTTCTAATTCCGCCAACACCTCTTGGGAGCGGAGGATTACCTCTCTCGGCACCCCGGCTAACTTAGCTACGTAGATTCCATAGCTGTCGTCACACCCTCCGGGAATGATCTTTCTCAGGAAAGTGACATCATCCTCAGTCTCCCTGACTGCAGCCTGGAAATTCTTCACCCTCGGCAGCGCCTCTGCCAGTTGGGTCAACTGATGATAATGGGTGGCGAATAGAGTCCGGGAGCCCAGCTCCGGACGATTGTGGATGAACTCCGTCACCGCCCAGGCGATGGCCAAACCATCGAAAGTGGAGGTGCCGCGACCGACCTCGTCTAAAAGAATAAGGCTCTTGGGAGTGGCGTTGTTTAAGATGTTGGCGGTTTCGTTCATCTCGATCAAAAAAGTTGACCGCCCGGCGGCGATCTCGTCCTGGGCGCCGACCCGGGTGAAGATTCTGTCGACAATTCCGATTTGGGCGCTCTTTGCGGGAACGAAGCTCCCGATCTGCGCCAGAAGAACGATCAAGCCGACTTGCCTCAGATAGGTCGATTTGCCGGCCATATTTGGACCGGTGACAATGTGAAGTTGCCAACCGGAGGCGGAAAGCTCAGTGTCATTGGGAACAAAACTCCCCGCCGGCAAAGCCTTCTCGACAATTGCGTGGCGGCCGCCTTTAATCGAGATAACGTCGGAGTCATCCATCTCCGGGCGGAAGTATCGGTTCTCTTTTGCCGCTTGAGCAAGAGAGCTCAGGCAATCCAGAGCGGCAATCATGGAGGCGGTGGTCTGAAGCTCCGAAATTCTGTCAGCAATCTTCAGGCAGATGTCTTTGAAGATTTGATGTTCCCGCTCGAAGATTACCTCTTCGGCCTTGAGGATTTTCTCCTCTTTCTCCTTCAGCTCCGGAGTGATGAATCTCTCGCCGTTGGCAATCGTCTGCTTGCGGATATAGTGCGGCGGCACTTTCTTCAAGTTCGGCTTGGTGACCTCGAGGTAGTAGCCAAAGACCTTGTTGTATCCGACCTTGAGAGAGCTTATGCCGGTCTTTTTTCTTTCAACCTCCTGCAGCGAGGCGATGTACTGGCGGGCATCCTTGATTTCGCTTTTCAGATTGTCCAGCTCTGAATCGAAAGCCTCCTTGATCAGTCCACCTTCAGTCAGCGACAGTGGGGGTTCATCGACGATGCTTTTTTCGATCAACTCGATGAGCGGTTTCAAATCCGGAACCGCATCCAGGCTCGAGCGGACGATCTTCGAGGAAGGTTGGGAAATCGATTCCTTCAAAGCTTCAACAGACCTCAAAGCCGACTTCAAGCTAATCAGATCTCGGGCATTGGCCCTCTCAACGGAGATGCGACTGGCCAGACGCTCCAGGTCGGGAAATCCCTTGAGAGATTTATGGAGGCGGTTACGTTTACTCTCCTCTTTAGAGAACTCCTCGACCCCTTCCTGTCTGTTGACTATTTCCTCCACCTGGAGAAGGGGACGGGAGAGCCATCTTTTCAGGAGGCGTTTTCCCATCGGAGTCAGAGTCCGATCTATGACTGAAAGCAGGGAGAGTCCTCTGGTGGCAAATCCACTGCCGGCGAAGAGCTCCAGGTTTGCGATCGTGTCCGCATCGAGAAACATCACCGACCTGGGGCGGGCGCGGGAGAGCTTGACGATGTGAGGCAAAGTCCTCTTCTTTATCTCCTCCAGATATGAAAGTGCGGCTCCACCGGCTCTGGTAGCCAGTTTCAAATCCTGACAGCCGAAGCCGTCGAGGGTAGTCACTCCGAAGTGTCCCTTAAGGATCCGATCTGCGAACTCCGGAGTGAACCTCCAGCTCTCCAGGGGCGTCAGCGAGAAGGAGAGACCTTCCTGCTCCGGGCTTTTCAGAAAGCTCGGCGCAGTGAAGTCTGGATACAGAAGCTCCCTGGGGGAGATCAGTCTTATCCTTTCAGGTATGTTTTCTCTGTCGGTCTCTTCCAACCAGAACTCTCCGGTAGTATAATCCACGTAAGCAAGCCCGATTCCATCGTCTGATTCAAGCAGGCTCAAGAGAAAGTTGTTGTCGGGGGAATCTGTCTCCTCTGCAATGTTTGTCCCCGGGGTGACGACTTCGATCACTTCCCTTTTAACCAACCCCTTTGCGAGTTTGGGGTCTTCCACCTGCTCGCAGATCACCACCTTTTTGCCGGCTTTGATCAGCTTGTCGAGATATTTTTCAACTGCATGGTAAGGAATACCCGCAAGTGGAATCTTGCCGGATTTACCGTGCGCTCTGGAGGTCAAGGCAATCCCCAGGATGGGGGCAGCCTCTTCGGCGTCTTTGCCGAACATCTCGTAGAAATCGCCCATGCGGAAGAAGAGGATCTTGTCCGGGTACTGGCTCTTGATCCGGTTGTATTGCTCCATCAAGGGAGTAGTCTCGCCTGATTTCCTCATACCTCTGAAGCTGGGAATTGTGCTTGCTTGGACTACTACGAGCTGAGAAAAACTACCTTATCACGATTATGAAGCTGTCCCCCTCTTCGGCCTCGAGCTCCTGTTTTACGTCTCGAGCCCGATTCTGGGAGAGAAACTTCCCCACCCAAACCTTGTAGAAGCGACGTCTGTTTATGGTCTCGGTTCTGAGCTCAACCTTATAACCTCGTGCTTTCAACCGTTGCGCCATCCTGTAAGCATTTGCTTTGGAGGCGAACGCTCCCACCTGTACGGAATAGACGGTGCTGGTGAGACGGGCCCTCTCTCTCGGCGAAAGCCTTTCCTCTTCGGAGGCCAACCCGATCACCCCTGCGGAGACCAGGTCGCGAAGGGTCCGGTCGAATACTCCACCCGAGAATTCCTGCAAGTACTCTTTGGTGAACCGTTCACCGCTCTCGGGGTCATCCAACTCCCACTGGCATTGGGCGAACTGTGCCAGAGCCAGAGAGTACGCCGGGGACCTGCGATGATGCTGCAAGACCTCCCGATAAGATGACTGTGCCCGGACATAGTCGCCCTGTTGGTAGTAAACGTCTCCCAGTCCCAGGTTGGCCCAGGCCTCCCACGGAGGCTCGCGACCGCTCTCTATAATCTCCAGAAAATTCTCCCTGGCCAAAGCTGACTTCTCCGAGGCCGAATTGGCGGTGCCCTGGATCCACAAAGCAACAGGGTGTTGTATGGAGTCAACCTCAAGGCTTTGCCGAGCTTGGGAGGCCGCGGTTACGTACATCGATTTGGAGAGGTAGTATTGACCCAGCTTGAAGAGGGCTTCGCCTCGCTCCGGGAAATCCCCTCCGCCGGTCAGCGATTTCTTCAACAGATCTGCAGACAGCTCGCCGTTAGGCTCGAGACAACCGGCGTAATAGAGCCCCCGGGGGTCATCGGGCTCGGAGCTGCGGAAGTCCTCGAGTGAAGCTCGAGCCTCTTTGAGTTGCCCGGCTTCTAAGTACGACACTATCTCTTCGGGAAATCCCTGACATCTAGCGCCTGCAGGTAGAAAAACAAACAGAGATAAGAGCAGGAGGGAGGAGGTTATCTTCAGAAATTGAAGCTGTCCCAGCCGTCGCATTTCGGACACTTCCACAACACCTCGTTGGTGACATGCCCGCATTTCTGACAGGTGAAGCTGTCAGCTCTCTCGGGCACCGATTCTATCAGGCGGTCGATCTCAGCCAGAACCAAGTCTACCTGGTCGGTCTGGCGGTAAAGCCGGATTAGATGCTGACGGATGTGGACCAGATTGGGGTTAACCTGGAGCGCCTTGCGGTACATCTCGATGGCGGAATCGGTTTTGCCCATCTTCTCGAAGATCTTCGCCAGAGCGTAAAGGGCTCTGATATTCTTGGGCTCGCCCTGAATGATCCTTTTGTAAATCTCCACGATCTCGCCGTATTTGCCTAAATCGAAAAGGGTGGACTCCAATCGCTCGAAAGCCAGATAAGCCCTCTGGGGAACTTTGGCGACTAACTTCTTCCAGTTATCGATTGCTCCTTCGGGACGCTGATCGCACATGTAGGCGTCTCCAAGGTAGAGATAGGCGGCGGCGCATTTGTCGTCATATCCGAGAGCGTCTTTGTAAGCCAAGCGGGCTCTGTGATGATCTCCCTCCTCCGCCAGCCTTTTTCCCTCAAAGACTTTGTATAACGCCAGGGAGCCTTTGTCTTTTATTCCCTTCTGTTTGAGGATCTTGTCCTTAGTCTCTAACGCTTCGTCCCACTGGGCAGTCTCCTCGTAAGCCCGGAGTAGATTCTCGAGTACCCAGCCATCCGAACTGGACAGATCCAAAAGCTGCCTCAAGGTTGGAATCGCTTTACCGTAACGCTTCGCCTCCAGAAAATCCAACGCCAGGCTTTTTCTGATTTCGACCTCTTGCTCTTTTGACAGCCCCGGCCGGAAGGTCAATTCCTGGTGTACTTGCACGGCCTTGTCGAACTGCCTTTTCTCTCTGAAGAGGTTGCCCAATCGAAGGTAAGCATCGGCGTTGTTGGTGTCCTCGTCAGTCACCACCATAAATCGCTCGAAGGCCTTCTCACTATCTCTGGAGGCCAAAGCCTTCAGGGCTTCAATGTAATTGTGAGGGTAAGGGGTCTTGGCCTTGCGGCGCTGGCTGTACCAGAGCACGAAAAGTATAAAGACCAGTAGTATTACCGGGAAAACTAACCACCAGAGCTGAGTGGTGCTCAAATCTTCTCTCCTTCTCGCCGGGGTTGAGCGCCTCCCCGGCTGACGACTTGGTTTTCGGTCAGCGAACTCAGGCCAGTTTTGCTCAATCCGGGCTCTCCTCGACTTCTTGCAGCGGTCTGTTTCTCAGAGCTTTGATCTCCTCGGTGAGCCGCCTGCTTCTTTTTCTCTCCTGATAGAGATCCCCCTGCATCCTGAAATACTGAAAGATGGTGAAGATAAACCAGATCAGTATCCCGATCACAAAAGCTATGAAAAGCACCAATATCATCGGGACGTTGGCGAACTGCTTATCCACGATGTTGATGGAGACTCTCTGGTAGGCGTTCTGGACTGCAAATCCCAAGAGGAGAATCAATATTATCACTATGAAGAGGGTACGTATAATCCACATTGGTCGCTCTCCTGAATTTCTTGGTCGGTTCCGGTTAAGCTCTCCTGCGCAACCGCTTTTCCATTATCTTATCGACCTGGAAGCAGGCCTCCATTTAGTCTTTGGCACTTTCGACAATATTAACATCTGTCAGGGGGGTTGTCAATCGAAAATTCCGATTGGACAAAGCCGGGAGGGAGGTCCTTTATGGATCTTCGCTAGCCACACAAGGTCGTAGGGGCCGGAATGTATCTCAGGGAGCCATATGGCCGACCCAAGCCTATGCGGGTCCGTACGGATCCGAATGGAGACGAATTCCCCGCCGTACGGTGGGGAGGGAAATTCACAGCCATGCCTGAACGACAGAAGCAGATTAAGCAAATTGAACGGGTTTCTTATCCGGCTCATCCCTTTAGTCCGTTGGGAATCAGCTGCGGGTGGGTAAGGCTGCCAGGCCGTCCTTTCGCTTTGGCTCAGGTGACCTTGCACAAAGACCGGCTTGTGAGAGAAAGCAGTGTCTTCAATCGAGGCCCAGGAGTTGCCGAAATTGTGGGTCGTTTCTTAGGTTTTGGAAATCCGCATCGATCCTGGCCGTTTCTCTATTCTTGGAGTCAAGCTCAATTGCCCTTCGCAGGTATTCGAGTGATTCCTTCGTTTTTCCTTGAAGTGAATAGAAGCAGCCCAGATTGTAGCAAGCATCGCCATCATCGGGGCTAATCCTCAGAGACTCCTTGGATTCGTTGATGGCGTCGTCTAAGAAGCCTCTCTTGCTGTAAGCAACCCCCAGATTGTTATGGGCCTGGACATCATCTGGTTTAATCATCAAAGCCTCCTTGAATTCCTGAATGGCCTCTTCCAAAAGGCCTTTGCCAAAGTATGCGTTCCCGAGATTGTAGTGAGCCTTGCCGTCATGCGGTTTGGCTCTCAGGGCCTCTTTGAGTTCGCGGATGGCATCGTCCAAAAGACCCTTGTTGTAATAGGCGGTCCCCAGGTTGTTGTGGACGTCGGCGTAATCCGGCTCGATCCTTAAAGCCTCCTTGTACTCCGCTATGGCATTATCCAAAAGGCCCTTCTTGGCGTAAGCATTTCCGAGGTTGTAGCGAGCCTCCACCAAATCTGGTTTGATCCTCAAAGCCTCTTTGTATTCCCGGACGGCATCGTCCAGAAGACCCCTGCTGAAATAGACATTCCCGAGGTTGTTGTGAAATCCGGCATCAGCAGATACGAGCTTTGGAGCATCTTTCTGTTTTTGGGTGGCGTCGGCGAACAGGTCTCCTTCAAGATAAGCGTGGCTGGTATTGAGAGTCAGAATTGAAATGAAAAGGAGCAAGAGCAGTAGTGATGTTTTCATCATGGAGCTACCCTTCGATTGCTCAGGGACCACAAGATCATCTTTGAAAAATACTCATAGTCTGAATGGCTTGAAAGTGACTTGTGCTTGCTGTTTACAAGTGTTATCGGGACTTTCCGGGATGGATTTTATGACCTACGGCAAAAACCGACCGGTGGAAACACCTGATGTCATCGTGAATCATCACCGTTAATAGACAACCACTTCATTGGTATATTCCGTCCGGGGGCGGATGCCCCCGGCTACCCAGGGTATTTGAAGTGCTTGGAATTCATCCGAGCTACGGGAACAGCGGGGTATAAACCCCGGCCCTACAGTCGGAAAGATAGTTCACGACTATGCTAGAGGCAGGCGAGCAGATCAAGCAGCTTGTCGGATTGTTTATCTGCTTAATTTGTTTAATCCGCTGTGAATAGACTCTGCTTTTCAGATTTAATTTTGCACACAGGCGGAGAGGGTTTATATTTATGAAAACCTGAAACGGAACTGTCATACCATAGGTGAAACCCTGAAGGAAAATCCCCCGAAAGAGGTAGTGATAAAGACCGTCGGTCTGACCAAACGGTTCAAGAATGTCGTTGCTGTTGAGGACTTGAACCTCGAGGTCTACCGGGGGGATGTCTTTGGGTTTCTGGGTCCGAACGGTGCCGGTAAATCAACCACTATCAGGATGCTTCTCGGATTAGTCCACCCCGACCGTGGGCAAATCGAACTGTTAGGTCAAACCTTCAACTCCAGAAGGCAAAAGCTACTCTCACGAATCGGGAGCATGGTGGAGACGGCGGATTTCTATCCCTATTTGACCGCCAGAAGAAATCTCAAGATTCTGGGA
>LIZU01000034.1 GCA_001302725.1 candidate division Zixibacteria bacterium DG_27 | reverse complement strand
GGGGGAGCCGGTGACGGTCATGGTGTTGGTACCTTTGTTGAGGTTGATATACGGCCCGTAGAAGGAGGAGAGCAAGTCCTTTATCTCCTCCGCTTTCAGGTAATTGGGTTTGTAGACTCTGGTCTCACTCAAGGCCAGGAAAGAGGGGTAATCCGGGGAGGCGGTGCCGACAAGATAATAAGTGCCGGTCCATCTGTAGGAATAACCCAGAGGAGCGAGGACCGCCACCAGGGCCTCCTCCAGAGGGACATCAACCGCCTCGTAAGTCACCAACCCCTGAACGGTGTTGTCGGCGATGATGGGGATGCCGGTCTGCTGAGAGATGTCGGTCAACACTTGACGGATATCGGTCTCGAAGAAGATGTTGCTCACCAGGGGCTGTTCGATCTCCTGGGAGATAAGACTACTGCTGTCAAGAAAGACTTGAGCTTGAAGAGCTAACGAGTCAGATGAGGTTGTCTTTTCCTCGCGCTGTCTTAGAAGGAAAAGCTCCTCCAGAGCAGAAGCCGCAGGCTTCGTTGACGGGAAGCTCAACGTGACAACCCGAAACTCCTCCTCGGCTTCATCCATCTTCGACAGAGAAAGATAGCACCGTCCTAAAAGAAGGTGCATTTCGCCGTTTTCGCACTCCGGATGAAGCTGTAGGGTTCTCACCAGGAGGGCGGCGCTTTCGCTGAATCTTTTGTCTTTATACAGAGATTGGCAGGTCTCGTAACGAGTCTGGCACTCGAAACCTGCGGGTTGTGAGAGGACTCTTTCGGAGCCGATGAGTGAAACCGACATACAGATAGCGAGAATTAAGCCGGCAAATCTACGGTGATACGATGACCAAGCCATGTGCGCGTTTTCGTGCTGTGAATCCTTTAAACATCGTGATTCAGCTCGCTATCCCTGATGAGCTCTGGTTTTTTTGACTGAGATTAGTTCCGGTGGCGGCGTAAAGATTTCGCCGGTCACTTTCGAGGTAATATCCCCCAACGGATTTGCCCCTGTTTTTTTCACAAGTTTTTAAGACAACACAACCATCCCGGAGCGTTGCCGGGAGGCCCTTGAGTTGTCAAGTCTCCAACGATATAGTCTCGCTTCTCTTTGTCAAAGGTTTTGGATCCAAACCGCGGTTTGGAATCTTTATGTGCCTCAGGATAAAAGAGAATTCCGGTGTCGTAGAGTTCTGAATGGTGAAAGGGAAAATGGAGAACGCTGTGCACGACCAAGCCCACATTTGCGGTTCCTGAGAAGGATTGTTCGGAATCCCTCTGCCCGCTCAACTCCAATTGCGTATCAATATATTGAGCTGCGGTAGGGTTGTCAAGGGGAAAATCTTCCTAGCGACTGTTTTTCGCAAACGCCCAAACTGTCAGAATAGCTAAGACTGGCCTAACCTCGTTGCGCTAAACCCTCTCGGAGAGTCTTAGTTCAGTGTCTGCGGTTGTCCTGAAAAGCTGTCGCCGGGAATCGTGGCAAGCGAATTGCCACTCGCCGAGGGGCGATCACTTCATCAAAGAACATACAATCGATGGTGTTTCTGAGGGGAGAGACATTTATGGGAGGGGGAAGAATAGACCGGAAAGGTTGCCAGGCTTCAAAATCGATATAAGAATTCCCCAGTCGCTGATCGCAAGCTGAAAATCCACATATCTGGAGCAAATATGAGAGGACTCCTTTCACGTCTCAAAAAAAGAACTGCCCTTTCTAAAGGGGTTGTCGGTGAGCGAACCACGCCATCCGTCGGGCGAGTATACCCCGCAAAGCCGGTCTCCAGGGAAACCTTCCGGCCGGATTTGAATGCGGGGTGCTATTACGACACCAAGGGGATAGACGGGCACAGCTTCCGAATCGGTCTATATCGGTTCTTAAGGAACAACATTCCGGTCTTGAATTCCGCCATCTGGACCTGGGCCCGATTGGCGACGGCACCGACCTATTTCACCTTGAAGGGGAGCGATGACCAGAGATTGCTGGAGGAGGCCACCGGAGTTCTTAAGGGTTTAGATCGTCGCCTCTTCCCTTACAGTTTCCAGAAATTCGGCGGTGGGGACTCGCTTTTGAGCGCGTTTTTCAACTCCCTTTTCACCGATGGGGCCTTCTGCGGTGAGGTAGTACTCACCCCCGCCAGAGATCGGATAGACCGGTTTTACCTGATTGACGCAAAGACCCTGAGGCTTTTGCCCAACCGCGACCGGGAGTGGGACCTCTATCAGGTCGTCGAGGATAAAAAGGTTAAGCTCAACCCCACCTCCACCTTCTACCACGGTCTGGACAGCGAGGCCTCGGATCCTCGGGGGCGTTCCATATTGCAGTCGATCCCCTTCGTTGCGCGCATCGAACAGCGGTTGGTCGACGATATGCAGAAGGCGGCCCACAATGCCGGTTACTACCGACTGCAGATCTCCATAAAGCCTCCGGAGCGTCTTTCCACCGAGACCGAGGAGGCGTATATCGAGAGGGCCAACAAATACTTCGATGACACCGTGGAGATGATTAAGGACTTGGAGCCGGATGACAATCCCGTCACCTGGAGCGATGTCGAGATAAAATACATCGGGCCAAGCAGCCACGGCGGAAACACCTCCTCCTGGTATCTGACTCATCGGGCCATGGTGGAGGACATCTGCGCCGGCTGTCATCTGGACCCCTTTATGCTGGGCTACTCTTACGGCACCACCCAGACCTGGGCACAATTCAAATACGACATCGTCTTGAGAAACGTCATCTCGGTTCAGAGGGCGGCCAAGCGGTTTATGGAGTGGTTGCACTCGATCGAGCTGGTGCTTCACGGGTTCGAATTGGAGAGCGAGTACCACTTCGACAACCGCAAGACCTTCGGTCTTTTGCAGCAGAGGCAGGCGGAGAAGATTCACCTCGAGAACATCGTCAAAAAGACACAGGCCGGTCTGGTCACCATCGAAGAGGCAAAGAGAGAGTTGGAGGGTTGATTTTGTCCAGAGTGGAAGCGGTAGTATCGGAGGATTCTCTTTCGGCGATCGCGGAGAGACCCGCGGTTATCGAGCCGGTAAAGAAGGTGGCTCGCAGGAGAGCGAAAAGTGCCGCCAAGAGGGTCGTCTCCGGCCTGCCTGCCCGGCCAGGGCCTGCCCGGCCAGGGAAGGGCAGATCGATGAGCGAGAACCAAGTCCGCCTCTCCACTCAGAAGAGGAGGATTTCAACCGCCGACACACCTGCAGCTCATCACAGGGAGATCACAGCCGACGAGGTCTTTTTGAACACCATCCGAGAAAAGGCTCTGGAGAAGTTGAACCAAGGCGAGCTGGAGCTCAAAATCGCCGACGGGCTGAGAGCAGTGGAGCTGAAAAATAAAATCTGTGGGGGAACAGACTATCAGGGGGTGCTCAAGGAACTCTTAGAGGAGATCAGAAAAGAGGCATTGGGCACACTGACGATTTAGGCGTAGAGCAGTTGTGTCCAGCTACCGGGAGTGGGCAGGAGGTGGCTGGCGGCGCGATCGATTATCATCTGCTCGTCCTGCTCAAGAGTCTGTGGTCAACTTTCCATGAATTGTCGAAACCTCTGGCGTCAAGCCTGTCTTGACCCGGTCTTTTTCTCCAGAGAGTTTCTGGAGGTGGAGCCGCATCAGGGGCAACTGAAGTGGCTTGAAAACTCAAATAAGGCCGAAAACCTCCTCTGCACCGGCAACCGCTGGGGGAAATCCCAGGTGCAGGCCATAAAACTTCTGCATCGCTGCTTCTTCAAAATCCGCTCCCTGAAGTGGGACACCTGTGATCATTACTCTGCGGTGAATGTCTCCATCACTCAAGATCAGTCCGGGATCGTCTTCAACAAGGTTGCAGGGCTCATCCAGGGCAAAAAGAGACTGGAGAGCTTCGTCAAAAACATCCGCCAGACCCCCTTCCCGCACATCGAGTTCGTCAACGGCGCGGTCTTGTGGGCGCGCTCCTCTCAAAACCGGGGAGAGTACCTCCTGGGACACGATTTCGACTACCTCAATTTCGACGAGGTGGCATACGAGCCTCATCCCGAGTATGTGGTCGAACATGTGATCATGATGCGCCTGGCAGACCGGGAGGGGGTGATCGATTTCACCTCCACCCCTAAAGGTAAAAACTGGTTCTACCGCAAGTTGCAGGAGCTCAAAAGAAATCCTCTCCGAGGTTACGTGCAGACCGGGGACTCCAGAGAAAATCCATACATAAGCAAGCAGTATTTGGAAAGGAGAATAGAAACCTCCTCCTCCGCCAGAGTCCAGCAGAACATATACGGCATGTTCGTCGACGACCTCGAACGGGTTATCCCCGAAAAGGATCTGCAGAGGTCTTTGAGTTACACCACGGGACTGTCCGGTCCTTTGCCAGGACACATCTATTGCCACGGCTGGGATCTGGCGCGCAAGAGGACCTTTACGGTCGGCGTAACCCTCGACATCACCACCAAGCCGTATCAACTGGTGGCTTTTGACCGGTTTCAGCGAGATTGGCCTTACGTCTATGAGAGAATAAGGGAGTGGTTCAAAAGATACCGGGGACCAACGCTGATCGATTCCACTGGCTTAGGAGATGTGGTCCTCTCGGAGTTAACTGACATAGGCGCCAGAGGATTCAACTTCGGCGAGAAAGGTGGCAAGGCCAAAGCGGAGTTGCTCGCAAATTTAGAGCAGGCCTTCGTGATGGGAGGTGTTGCCTGCCCGTATGTAGAGCAGGTCACTGGCCGGGGAGCGGTGTGGACCCTCCAGGACGAGCTCCGGGAGTTGACCTGGGAGGATAACAGCCACTGCGATGCCGCCATGGCGGTGGCGTTGGCTTTATGGAATGTGAGGAATTATCAAGACAGTATCACCATCGTAAGTCCGAAGGTGGCCAGCTTGACGAAGATTTGAAGGGGGGAGAGCAAATCCCTGCCCCATCAGTTGCGTGAGAGGGGTGGAAACCTAAAGGTTTCCTCTACCTCCAAGGGGACGCTCGGTTTCCGTAAAGGTGAAGTATTGGCGGATTGTCGAAAAAACGACTCAAACTCAAGCATCCTGAATCAGAGAGAGCGCGAGAATTCCGCTCAGACCACAGGCGAGTAGCTGGAGGTCGTCCTAACGGAGGTCGTTACCTCCTCGGTGGAGAGGCCTTTGCAGAGTTGACAGAAGCGTGGCGTCTTCTCAGGAAAAGTCCTCCGGAATTCTTCGTATTCGGCGCTGTTCCAGATAGACTTGAATCCCTCTTTCAACAGATTTCCGAATTGAATCTTCTCCGGATAGTATGCGAAAATACAGGGAGTGACATAACCGTCGACAGTGATGTAAACGCCCCGGAGGTCTCTTAAGCACTCCTCCGCAAAGGTGTGCAGCTCAATCTGGAGCCTTTGGGCGAAATCTGTCAGCTCCTCGACCAGCTTAAGGTTTTGAAGGTCGGGGATCTTTTTTTTCTGCATTTCCGGCAGGGGGGCATAGAGGTTTCTTATACGTACCACCGGCACCTCCAGCGACTGCGCCAGCCGGATGATATCTTTGAGTTCTCCCTGATTCTCGCGGCTGGCGACAACGCTGAGGATCAGACGAGGGGTTTTGGATTTCATTCTCCTCTTAACGTTCACCAACCTTCCGACACCGGCTTTTACCTGCTGCAGCTCGGCGCCGGCCCTCAGCTTCGCAAATGTATCGGGATCTGCGCTGTCGATCGAGACCCGCAGGAAGTCCAGACCGGACTGGATGATGTTCACACACGTGTTCTCATCCAGAATGGTGCCGTTGGTGCTTACACAGCTGCGCTTTCCTTTCTGGTTTATCCTGGCGATCATATCAAAGAGATGCGGGTGCAAGAAGGGTTCTCCCAGACCGACAAACTCGAATCTCCGAATAAACGGCAACTTCTTCAACACCATATCAAAATCCTCCAGGGTCATATCGCGGCCCTGCAGGGAACTCATTTCGGTTTTCGATATCAATGCCCGGCAATACAGGCACCTGCAGTTACACCTGGTCGTGGGTTCGATGGTAGCCAGAGTGGGCAGGCCCGAAGAACCTCTGAGCTTGCTCAGAAGCCAACGGGCGGAAAAGACCTTCATCATAGGCGCTCCACTCTCCCTTTTGGGAGCTCAATTTCGCTGCTAAAAGCGCAGTATGTAGATTTGACTATCCCCAACTTAAATGTCGACCTCCTTTTTTGGTTTTAAAGTCTCAAAAGCAGACAATTTCTCCCTACTGAACAGGTGAGGTTGGCCACGATTTCCAAAGTCCGCGATCAGCACCGTCGAAGTTGGGGTCTGGATTTCACAAAAAAACTTCGGACGACTCTCAATCGGCCCTTGACCAAACTCCACCCTTCGCAGTCAGAATTCAGCTGGAAGTGCCTCCACCTTGTATTATCATCAGCCGTAGCTATATTGTCTGAGAAACATCCGAGTCTGTTGGGCGTAATGAAAGACTAAACGCCCCTGTGAACGAGGTTGTGATTTGTCGTTTGACTCTTCAAATGGAAAAGCTGCCGGTTGGGTTTGCCTCCGGTTGTTACTCTTGGCTGTTTCCAGCTGTTTATTAGCTTCGGCTTTGTCAGCCGGTGAAACTGGGACCTTGTCTGGCTGGGTGGTGTCAGAGACTGACCACGAGCCCCTTCTGGGAGCAAATGTCATTCTGCGGGGCACCAAAACCGGAGGTGTCACCGACGAGGGCGGCTATTATTCTATCGATAAGGTCAAACCCGGCAGCTACGATGTTGAATTCTCCTTGCTCGGCTACGGTAAGCTGACCATCCACGGGGTCGAAATTGGCAGCGGACAGGACAGAAAATTGACCGTTAACCTGAGAGAACAGCCGATCGTCTTCCCGGATGTGGAGGTGATTGAGGACCGGGACTCTCCAGAGGGTCTCCACCAGGAGGTGTTGCCCTCCGTGAGGAGGTTAAAGCCTCGGCAGATAAAGACCCTGCCGGGAGCGGTGGAGGATGTGCTGCGGTCCTTGCGGGCGGTTCCGGGAGTGACCGCCAGAAGCGATTACTCCTCCCAGGTTTTCGTCAGAGGGGGAGGTCCGGACCAGAATCTCATCCTGGATGACGGGCTTGTTATCTCCAGTCCATATCACGTGGGTGGCTTGATATCGGCCTTCAATCCCGACGTGGTGGAGGAGATAGAGCTGATCCCCGGCGGCTTTCCGGCTCGCTACGGCGATCGGCTCTCGGCGGTCTTAGAGGTGAAAAATCGGGAAGGTTCCAGGGAGGGATTCGAGCTCTGGAACAACACCAGCATCATCAGCACCTCCGCCATCGTGGAGGGACCTCTCTCGGGTGGACGAGGCTCCTACATTGTCACCGGCAGGAGAACCTACTACGATCTGATCCTGAACCAGATAGCGGAGGAGGATGTCGCCTTTCCATATTTCTACGATCTGCACGCTAAGTTAGCACACGATCTGGGTCGGGCCGATAAGCTGACCCTCATCAGCTATTACTCTGCGGAGGGCTTCAAATATCACCAAAAGCGGGATGAGGAGGATGAGATCCCGGAGATGTGGATGGACGATTTACACCACTCCGGGGTGTATAGCCTCATATGGAATCACAATCCCAGACCCAACCTCTCTCTGCGAAGCCAGTATGGCTACCTTTTCATGAAGGAGAGTTTCAACATGCGCGGGGATTTGAGCCTGAGAGGTCACGTCAATGGTCACAGGCACTCGCTCAACCAAAACCTCATAAGGATTGCTTCCCCCGAACACAGCTTGGACCTCGGCTGGGAGTTTCACCACACCGAGGCCGAATTCTGGTGGGAGTTTGTGGCCCCCGACAGTCTGAAAGATGAGCTGGAGCCAGGACAACAAAGTCCCTTCCGACCTAAGCAGGATGATTTCTCCTACGACGGCTCCACCAACAGATTCGGCATATACGCCTCCGACAGGTACAGAGCCTCCGAAAGAGCTTTGCTGGAATACGGACTCAGGTTTGACTATTCCGATTTCGTCAAGGAAGCTGTTTTCTCGCCGAGGCTGAACATCTCCTACAAGATCGGTCCCAACACCTCCCTGAAAGGCGCCACCGGGCTTTTCTACCAGTATCCCGATTACGAGTCGTTCTCTGAAAAGGGGTATTTCCCGGAGACCTCCAAAAACTCGAATTTGAAGGTGGAGAGGGCGATCCATTACCTCCTTGGTCTGGAGCATTATCTCTCCGAGAGCTGGAAGGTGAAAACCGACTTCTACCTGAAGGACATGTCCCGCTTAGTGGTCGACTACTTAGACACCAGCCTGGTGCCGGTCAACGAGGGGGAGGCGGTGGCACGCGGTGCCGAGTTGTACATAGAAAAGAAGAAATTCGACGACGATAAACTCTCCGGCTGGCTGGCATATACGCTGGGCTACAGCAAGCTGAAAACCCCGTGGAACAGTTACTTCTACATGACCGACCAGAGGCACAGCCTCAACCTCTTCGGCGAATATGAAGTGAATGACTGGTTGACGTTCGGCCTAACCTGGAGGTATGGCTCCGGTTTCCCCTATACCGAGGTCGTGGGCGTCACTCCGGTCCTGGTTTTGGACACCACCGGCGCGGTGGTCGACACCTCCGACTGGAAGCCGGTCTGGGGAGCGACCAACGGTGGCCGTTATCCGGCATATCATCGTCTGGATCTGCGGACAACATTCAGCTACAACTGGCTGGGCCTGCCCTGGGAGGCGTATATAGAGATAATAAACGCTTACAACCGCAAAAACGTGTACACTTATACTTATAACCGCAGGTACACCGAAAGAGACACCATACACGAACTGCCGCTTGTTCCCACCTTTGGCTTCAGCGTCCGCTTCTAAATAAGGAAACAGGAGACAGGAAACAGGAGACCAGGGATCAAATCTTCAGTCAACCTGTTGGTCACGGCCATCCGCCTGCCCGGCCAGGGGCTCGTAGGAGGTGCCCTCATCCGTGACCATCTAGTTTATCGGACGGGACGTCTC
>LIZU01000033.1 GCA_001302725.1 candidate division Zixibacteria bacterium DG_27 | reverse complement strand
CCCTGAGCCTGCCTCTGGTTTCCGAAAAGGAGCGCGGAGAGGTTCCGGCTGCAGTGGCCAGGGAGGAGGTAACCTCCGGCTGAAGACTATGGCCGCAAAAAGCAGGGTATTGATCGTCGACGACGAACCCGGAATCACCTCCCAGCTGAAGCTGGCTCTCTCCGGGGAATATGAGGTCTCCACCGCCTCCGATGTCAAAAATGGTCTGGAGGCACTCAAAAACAGCTCCCCGGATGTCGCCCTTCTGGATGTGGCCCTATCTCAAAGAGCGGGAGACCAGAGCGGCTTCGAGTTGCTCAAGGAGGCTGTAGGAATCACTCCCCCCGTGAAAGTGATAATGGTGACCGGGGTGGGGGAGAGGGAGTGCGCCTTGGAGGCGGTGCGTCTGGGAGCCTACGATTTCTACTCCAAACCGATCGAGTTGGAGGAGCTGAAAGTCATCATCGCCCGAGCCGTCCACCTTCAGAGTCTGGAGAGGGAGAATGAGCAGTTGACAAAAAGGCTCTCCGAAGGCTCCAGATTTCCGGAGCTATTGGGCAGCTCCGAGCCGATGAGAGAGGTTTTTCGCTTGGTGGAATCGGTCGCCCCTACAGACGTGACGGTGCTCTTGGCAGGTTCCTCCGGGACCGGCAAGGAGCTGGTGGCAAGAGCTATCCACCGAGAAAGCCCCAGAGGGGAGGCTCCCTTCATTCCCATAAACTGCGGCGCAATTCCGGAGACCCTGCTGGAATCGGAGCTTTTCGGCCACACCAGGGGAGCTTTCACCGGCGCCCACCGCGATAAGATCGGCAAGCTCCAGCAGGCAGATGGGGGCACCGTCTTCCTAGACGAGATCGGAGAGCTTCCCCCCTCCCTGCAGGTCAAACTCCTCCGTTTCCTCCAGGACCGAAAGATCGAAAGGTTAGGCGGCACCCAGCTCAAGGAACTCGACGTCCGCATCATCGCCGCCACCAATCAGGATCTGAAGCGGGCGATCGCCTCTGGAAAATTCCGGGAGGACTTATACTACCGACTGTCGGTGCTCTCAATCGAACTGCCGCCCCTGAAAGATAGAGGGGACGATATCTACCTTCTGGCTCAACATTTCCTGGAACTCTTCTCCGAAAAGCACCAAAAGAGAAACGTGAGATTCACTCCCGAGGCTCTGCAGCGCCTCCGGCACGACCCCTGGCCGGGGAACGTCCGGGAATTGGAGAACAGAATCCAGAAGGGGGTGATCCTCTCCGACGGCACCAGAATCACCGCCGTGGATTTGGGATTTGAG
The DNA here is from genome assembly GCA_001302725.1 of candidate division Zixibacteria bacterium DG_27. Classification (GTDB taxonomy): domain Bacteria; phylum Zixibacteria; class MSB-5A5; order DG-27; family DG-27; genus DG-27. The sequence continues at coordinate 7,656 of LIZU01000033.1, read as the reverse complement.
GTCTCCCCAGAGCGGGTTCAAACCAGGACGCTGAGCCAGTTTCGGAGCCAAGCGGAAGCCCCCTTCGTCAAACGGACGATCGAGAGAAACAACGGGAACCTTTCGAAAACTGCAAGAGAGCTGGGGATCTCTCGCACCACCCTGTATGAGCTTTTAGAGCGGTATGAGATTGCCACCGCCGGTTAATGGTTAGTGGTGAGCGGTAGGTAGTAGGTAGTAGATAGGGATCAGGGGTTGAGGGTTTCGATCAGATTTGGTGGTGAAGGTGGGATAAGGTGTCGCCTGCCTCTTCTGCCCTGTTCTATATCTTCAAGGGGATTTCTGGATCGGCGAAGTGGCTTGACAAAGCCCCACGATTAGCTTAAATTGATAGATTGTGAGTAGATTTCTCGATGTGAGCTCTGACTGGAATATATGACCAGAATCTTGGGAATAAGTGCCTATTATCACGACAGCGCCGCCTGTCTCTTGGTGGACGGTGAGGTCGTGGCCGCCGCCCAGGAGGAGCGTTTCAGCAGGAAGAAGCACGACCCCCGCTTCCCTCACCAGGCCATCAATTACTGCTTGAGGGAGGGGGGCGTGACTGCTGAGCAGTTGGATTTCGTCTCCTTTTACGATAAACCCTTCCTCAAATTCGAGCGGCTGCTGGAGACATATCTTGCCTATGCTCCCCGGGGATTGATCAGCTTCCTGACCGCGATGCCGGTCTGGTTAAAACAGAAGTTGTGGATCTCGGAACAGATAAGAAAGGAGGTCGGCTTCAAGGGGAAGATGGTCTTTCCCGAACACCACGAATCGCACGCCGCCTCCGCTTTTTATCCCTCCCCCTTCAAACGGGCAGCATTCATCACCATGGACGGGGTGGGAGAGTGGACCACCACCAGCTATGGGGTCGGCCGCGACAACGAAATAAGGATTCTATCGGAGATCCACTTCCCCCACTCCCTGGGGATGCTCTACTCCGCCTTCACCTACTATACCGGTTTCAAGGTCAACTCCGCGGAATACAAGGTGATGGGGCTGGCCCCTTACGGGGAGCCGAAGTACGTTCAGACCATCTTGGATGAACTCATTGACCTGAAGGAGGACGGCTCCTTCAGAATGAACATGAAGTACTTCAACTACTGCGCCGGTCTGACCATGACCAACGGTCACTTTGACCGTCTCTTCGGGGGAGCTCCCCGTAAGCCCGAAAGCTTGGTTACCCAGAGGGAGATGGACCTGGCCAGATCCCTCCAGGAGGTCACCGAAGAGGTTATGTTGCGAGTGGCCCGACGCGTCAAGAACGAGACCGGGGAGAGGTTTTTGTGTCTGGCTGGAGGCGTGGCTCTGAATTGTGTCGGCAACGGCAAGATCCTGCGCAGCGGGATCTACGACGACATCTGGATTCAGCCCGGAGCCGGCGATGCCGGGGGGGCTTTGGGAGCTGCCCTTTTCACCTGGCATCAATATTTAGGGAAGGAGCGTCAGGTCGAAGAGAAGAAGGACAAACAGCGCGGTTCCTACTACGGCCCTCATTTCAGTAACGAGGAGATAGGGACATTCCTGCGAGAGAGAAACATCCCTCATCGCAGAATGGAGGACGGCGAGCTTTTAGACACCGTTGCTGAACTTCTGGCCTCCGAGAAGGTGGTGGGATGGTTTCACGGCCGGATGGAATTCGGTCCCAGAGCCCTCGGAGCCCGAAGCATCATCGGAGATGCCCGCAGCTCCAAGATGCAATCCACCATGAACTTAAAGATCAAATACCGGGAGTCCTTCAGACCGTTTGCGCCCACGGTCTTGGAGGAGGAGGTCTCCGACTACTTCGAGATCGACCGCAAAAGCCCTTACATGCTTCTGGTGGCGCCGGTGAGAAAGGATATACGCCGGGAGATGGAAGAGGCGGAGAGGAAGCTCTTCGGGATCGATAAATTGAACGTGGTGCGTTCCACCATTCCGGCGGTGACCCATGTCGACTACTCCGCCAGAGTGCAGACCGTCAATCGCCAGGACAATCCCCGTTACTACGACTTGATCGAGAAGTTCAGGGAGAAGACCGGCTGCGCGGTTATCATCAACACCTCCTTCAATGTGAGGGGGGAGCCGATCGTCTGCAGCCCGGAGGATGCTTACACCTGTTTTATGCGCACCCAGATGGACTATTTAGTCTTGGAGAATTTTCTTTTGAACAAAAGAGAGCAACCGGAGCTTAAAGAGGACAAAGACTGGCGCAAGGAGTTCGAGTTAGACTGACATGAAGATTCAAATTCCCTGGAAGAAGTCGGCCACCGTAAAGGAGCTGCGCCAGTTTGCGCTGGTGATGACGGGTGGTTTGGGGGTGATCGGAACCCTCGCCCTCCTCAAGGGGCGACCCGCAGCCCCATACCTTTTGGTCCTTGCGGGCCTATTCTTGCTCCTGGGGATTCTCCTCCCCAGGAGCCTAAGGTGGCCTTATGCCCTCTGGATGGCCTTTGCCTTTGTGTTGGGTCAGATAGTTACCACCATCATTCTGACCCTGCTGTTCTTCTTGGTGATAACTCCTATGGGTCTCCTCATGCGGCTTTTCGGGAAGGACTTTCTGCAGAGGAGGTGGAAAAAGGTCGAGGTTGAAAGCTACTGGATGCATAGAAAGGACTATACTGTCGAGAAGGACCGTCTGTCACGACCATATTAGTTGATTATTGGGAGCGAGCATCTATGGGTAAGGTGAGCATGCTCAAAGAGATCTGGGGTTTCCTAAGGGTGCGGAAGAAGTGGTGGTTGGTGCCGATTATCCTGATCTTTTTACTTTTCAGCTTCGTGATGGTTTTCGTGGAGGGTTCAGCACTGTCACCGTTCATCTATGCCATCTTCTGACTCTGTTTCGAACACAAGCGACAGTCCCGAGACGGGGTTGTTTTCTGTCGCCCCCCGGAGTATGAGGCGACCAATCTGTGACTTGGCAATTGCGTTCAACCTTCGTCCTCAGGATGCTCATACCGCTCCCATTTGATCTGCCGGCGCCCTGCTGTCTGTGAACAGATTCAACTTACTACGATAGGATGTAAAGCCGAAGTTGAGCCGGTAACCCTGCTTTTCAGGGGAGAGAATGAAACCGAACAAGATTTTGCCTAACCTCCTTTTACTTCTGGGGACACTGCTTTTCTCCCTGGTGGTGCTTGAGATGGGATTACGTTTTTTTGCCCCCCAGGGGTTGACCAAAAGCCAGATTGAGCCCGACCTGGGGTGGATCAATGTCCCCAACACTCGCTACGTTTTTCATCACAAGGAGTTCAACACTCCCATACATTACAACTCATACGGGATGCGGGATCTCGAACATACCCGCTCCAAACCTCCGGGAGTTTTCCGCATCGCGGTTTTGGGAGACTCCTTCATGGAGGGGCGCCAGGTCCCCTTCGATTCCCTCTACTCCAGAGTTCTGGAGCGCCTGTTGAAGGAGAAGGGCCTCAATTGCGAGGTCCTGAACTTTGGAGTTCACGCCTACAGTACCGACCAGGAGCTAGTACTTCTGAAGAAGTATGCTCTGGAGTTCGATCCCGACTTGGTCATCGTCTCGGTGGCCAAAAACGACATCGCCACTAATGTCGCCAACGCCATCTGCGGCCTCGATCCCAAGGGGAATCTGCAGATAACTCCACCGGGCGCTCCCCTGGGCTCCCTGGTCAGGGCTTGGCTGTATCGAAACTCCCACCTTTTCACGTTCTTGAACTTCCGTCTCCCGAAACTTATGTCCCCGGGGGCGCGAAAGAGAAACCCTCGAAAGATCTTTGAGGTCGGGGACGCAGCTATGTGGAGCGATTTGACTGAAGCTCAACAGGACTTAAATCCAACTCTGATGCCGCTCTATGCTAAGGTGGAAGACCCTCGGGTGGATTATGCAAAGCGTTTGATGGAGGCGATCCTGAAGGAGATAGATCGGGTGTGCCATGAGCGCGAGGTCAAGTTCATATTGCTCATCAACTCTGCCAGATTTCAAATCCAGCCGGGATCCTGGGATAGAAAGCTCAAGCAGTTCAACCTGGCGCCCGAGGATTACGACCACGAGGCGGTGGACAGGTGGCTTCTGGATTTTGCAGCCGAGGTCGGTTTCCCGGGCATCAGCTCCGCAGAGCGTTTCCGGGATTTGAAGGCCCGAAAGGGGATGAGCTTCCACTGGAGAATCGACGGTCACTGGAACTCCAACGGCCATCGAGAAGCAGCCCGGCTGACGGTCGAAGTTCTGGACTCCCTTGGACTCCCACCGCTGTGATACCGCTATCCAAGGCAGCCCCAGCAAGCTCCTGATAAGAGAAATAGTCGTAGGCAAGAAGAGGAAGGGATGACACTCAAAAGAACAGTTGCGAATCTAGTTTTGCTCTTGGGAACTCTGCTGTTTTCGATTCTGGCTTTGGAGGCGGGGTTGCGGCTTTTTTCCCCTCAGCCGATGACCAAGGCTAATATCGACTTGGATCTGGGATGGTTTCACGCTCCCAAGACGGAGTTCACATACACGCGACAGGAGTATTCCACCACCGTCAGGTACAACTCCTTCGGGCTTCGGGACAGCGAATATCCCCTCCAGAAACCTGCGGGCCTCTTTCGCATCGCGGTCCTGGGAGACTCTTACATGGAGGGAGCCCAGGTGGCTTTGGATTCAGTCTTCTCCAAAGTCCTGGAGCGAATCCTTCAGGATAGAGGCCACAATTGCGAGACCCTGAACTTTGGAGTGACCGGATACGGCACCGACCAAGAGCTGGTTCTCCTGAAGAAATACGTCTTTCATTTCGACCCCGATCTGGTCATCCTCTCCTTCTCGAAAAACGATGTCGCCAATAACATCGTTGGCGGGATATGCAGCTTGACTCCCAAGGGAGAACTGAAGATCGCCACCGTGGAGGCTCCCCTGGGCTCCAAGATCCGAGCGTGGTTGTGGGGGAACTCCCACCTTTTTGTCTTTCTCAATGTCCGCCTCCCGAGACTGGCAACTCTGGGGATGCACAAGAAGGTGATCAGGAAGGAGTATGATTTAGGGATAAGTCAGCGGTTGAGAGACATCCTCGATTCGCACCAGGATCTGGACGGCCGCTTAGTTCCCCTCTATGCCAAAGAGGAGGACCCTCGTCTGGCTCCCGCCAAGAGGCTGACGGAGGCGATATTGCTGGAGATATATAAACAGTGCCGGGAACGGGAGGTAGCATTTCTCTTGCTCATCAATTCCGGTCGATTCCAGCTTCGCCCCCGGGAGTGGGAGCGGCGGCTATCCCGTGTGGGACTGGACCTTGAGCCATACGACCCCGACGCCGTCGACAACTGGCTTCTGGAGTTTGCCTCCCGGGAGGGCTTCGCGGCCCTGAGCTGCATCCCGCGTTTCCGGCAGCTGAAAGCTGAAACCGGGATCAAACTTCACTGGGACATCGACGGGCACTGGAATAATAACGGTCACCGGGAAGCCGCCAGATTAACTGCCGAAGCTTTGGAGCGCTTTGGGCTCTTGCCAGCCGAAACCGAGAGGGCTGAAATGTGAGCAGTTATGAATTATCTTTTCGGGAAGTGATATATTTCCAAGTGAAGCTGTCTTCCAGCTTAAAGGGTTAAACTTCCCCTCAAACAGTTTTGAGAAATGTCAGCGCGGTTGCTCTTTCAGGAGCTTTAAGTGGCGGCAGAGGAAGTAGATAATCCCCAATACAAGCTATATGCCGATGAAGAAGTTCGGGGTTGTCACCGCTTATATGTGCCCTCTCTTGACTACCTTCAAGCTGACATCGGCAGCCCGAATTTCAGGCCTGTTTTTCCGTTCTCTGGGGCCGAACCTAGTAGCTAACCTCGGGATTACACAGAACCTGTCTTTTTCAGTTCTTCTAGCCTCTTTTTTTAAACCGTAAGAGTCGATATTTTCTATTGACAAAGTCAACTTCTTGTGATAGAATAACAGTAATGAATCTGCGAAGCTAAATTAGGGGGCTTAATGAGGGGGGGATGAAATTTAAGAAACTGCTTGTGGGTCTTTCCTTACTTTTGGGGGTGCCGGTATTCTGTCTCCTTATACTCGAGCTGGGGTTGAGGCTTCTGTCATCCCAGCCAATCAGCAGAAAGGAGGGGGACCCGGATTTAGGTTGGTATCACGTCCCCAACGTGAGCTTCGTTTACAGTCGCCAGGAATACACGGTTTTAATCCGCTACAATTCGTGGGGGATGCGGGACAGCGAACATCAAACCCGAAAATCCCCCGGAGTCTTCAGGATTGCGATCCTGGGAGATTCCTTTGTGGAGGGGAAACAGGTGGTCTTAGATTCAGTTTACTCAAAGGTGCTAGAGTGCTGTCTGAGGCAAAAACTGTTCAACTGCGAAACCCTGAACTTCGGTGTTAACGGTTACGGAAACGACCAGGAACTGATGCTTCTGAAAAAATACGCATTGAAGTTTGACCCCGATTTAGTCATTCTCGCTTTTTCCAAAAACGACCTTCTCAATAATATCGTGACCGGCATGTTCAGCCTCACCCGGGAGGGGAAACTGCACTTCACCCCTATTGAGCTATCCTTTTCCTCCAAAGTCAGAGCCTGGTTATGGGGGAACTCGTATCTCTTTGTGTTCCTCAATGTAAAACTGCCACGGCTGATGCAATTGGAGACCAGAACCAGCGCCCGAGCTCGAAGGATATTCGGCGGCAATATGATGGAGAGGTGGGGTGACTACATAGATGCACAGCAAGATCTGACCAGCTATCTAGTGCCAGTATATGCCAAAGAGGAGAACCAACAGGCTACTTCAATGAAACGCTTAACCGAGGCTATCCTTCTGGAGTTTCACAGGCTCTGTCAAGAAAAGGGTGCTAAATTGGTCTTTCTCATTGTCGATTCCCGCTTTCAAGTTCGCCCCCAAGAATGGGAACGGGCTTTGAGAGGTTATGGGCTTGACCCCGACCTCTACGACCCGGAGGCGGTGGACAGGTGGCTCACTGTCATCGCAACCCGGGAGGGGATCCCGGTCATAAACTGTGCCCAACGCTTTCGGCACCTAAAAGCCCTCAGACCCATGAAGTTCCACTGGGACATCGACGGACACTGGAACAACAACGGTCACCGTGAAGCCGCCAGACTGACTGCAGAAGCTCTGGAGAGCCTTGGGCTCCTGCCAGCGAAAACGGGGAGGGCTCAAATGTGAGCAGTTCTAGATTAGCCTCTCGGGAAGTGATCTCTTTCCAAAGCAAGCTGCCTTCCAGCTGAAGTTGTTAAAGTTCCCCCTGGAACAGTTTTGAGAGATATTACTATCGTTGCTCTCTTGCGGGCTTCAGGTGGCGGTAGAGGAAGTAGGCAATCCCCAAAACAATAACGATGCCGATGACAAGATCGGCGTGGTGGAAATACTCGCGGAGTTCTCCCCAATTCTCCCCCATCACCTTTCCGACATAGGCTAAGGCCAGACACCAGGGGAGGGAGCCCAGAAAGGTGTAAATAATAAACCTCCCCAGCCTCATGCGGGCGATGCCGGCGGGGAGGGATATAAAAGTTCTAATAACCGGCAGAAGCCGGGAGAAGAAAATGGCCCAGTCGCCGTATTTCTCAAACCATCTGTCGGCAGTGTCTAAGTCCCTTTTTGAGAGCAGAACGTATTTGCCGTACTTCTCCAGGAAGGGCCGACCGCCGTAAATCCCGACGAAATAGGCAACCAGGGAACCTACCAGGCATCCGG
>LIZU01000032.1 GCA_001302725.1 candidate division Zixibacteria bacterium DG_27 | reverse complement strand
CAATGAAGTAGGGCCTCCAGAGACCTTATTCTTGAGTAGATCTTCGTTAGGCAACGCTTCGTTGTAATCAACCCAAATCGACGAATTCGAAACCGGTCTTACAAAATGTTCGCTCGGATGTTTCTGGCGCTCTCGCTTTCGGTTTTCTTTCTCCCAAGTGTGGCTCACTCCTGGACATACCCTTACGACGGTGAGTTCAAGCAGTTGACTGCAGAAAAGGATCCCTGGTTCTTTGTCGACTACGAGCGCTGGTGTGTCAAGAATCCCGACAAGTGGCAGCACTTCATGGGATCTTATGCAGCTCACCAGCTGTTGTCGAAACGGATGGACAAGTATCTCAGCGGAGGCATAGTGATGACCCTCGGAGTTGCTAAGGAGATTGCGGATGCCTACCGGGAGGGTTACAGCCTCAGGGATCGCTTTGCCGACCTTCTGGGCGTCAGTGCCTCTTTGTTCAACAACGGGACCTATAGACTACTTTGCACTTATGATAGCGAATCAGTGCTATTACGATTATATTTGAAGACTCCCTTCTAACCCATGCTCACTAATCAGAAGGTTTGTCGGGCAGAAAGCTCGACCTATTGGTTTTCATTACAGCAATCCCCCTGGCCTCCGCCAGGGGGCTACCCTGCTAGAAACCCTCCCCCAGGTGCTCTCTCCTCCCAGTGAAGATGCGGTTACGTGTCAAAATATGATCCGTAAGAGAGCGTGACTAATCACTGCCAACGACTAACCAAGTCAGCAGAGAAATGCACAGCAGGGCGAAAACTAAAAGTAGCCCCAGCGTTTCCCTCAATCCTAAGAGGGGAATGAAAAAAGCACTGCAGAAGGCGGCACCGACCCCGGAACCGAGAAGGTCCAACCCATAGGCGGTGCCACAGGATCTGGTGACCTCCCGGGACTGCACTCGCATTATGATATTGTTTGCGAAGACGAACTGCATCCCCCCCAACAGGCCCGCAACCAGCATATAGATATACGTTACCATCTCAACGACCAAAGAGGGGATGCTCCCCGAGGAGATGACGCCCAGAGAAATTATGAAGACCGAGATGTAGATAACGAAGGCCACCTGGCAGAGAAGGAGGGCTTTAGGCAATCCCTTGATCTGTAAGCGATATCTCCTTCCCACGAGAGCCCCCAGGGCGAGCCCCGCCATGAACAGTGCCAGCAGAAGTCCGATTCGAGAGTAAAGGTAGCCCCGAAAGGTTTGATAGGAGAGCAGGATCACTACCTCCCCCACCATGCTGGCAAAGCCGACCGTGAATATGAGTAGCTTCGAGGTGGCACCGAGGTGATCCGCTCTTATTCTCGACAGAAGATAGATCATTACCCCTAATGCCAGGACGAAAAACCACGGCCAACCTCCCGGGAGTTTATAAAAGAACTGTAAGATTTTCCCGCCCCCAAGTCTGAACTGGCTGGCCCACAATAGCCCTCCGTAGTAGTAGCAGATGGGATTGAGATCGCTGTTGACCCTCGGTATGGTGGCGGCCAGGTTGTCCTCCAGCATTCTCATTCTGAAAAAGGAGAGGCGGTCGAAGAGGAAGTTCTGATTTACGAACTTGGTCTCAATCTGCGCTGCGTCGAGCCTCTCAAGGAGAAGATCTGGATCCGAGAGGAGTTCTCCGCTTGGGTCTGTCCCCAGGAATATGTTGCTCGTGCCGGGCAGAATCAGAACCTGCTCGAAAACCAGCTCCATGGTTCTCTTCAGGGAGCCTAGAAGTTGAGCCCTCTGGGGGCTGATGTAGTTCTCCGAGGAGGGGAGCTTGAAGGAGAAAACCCCTCCGGGTTTGAGAATCCCTCGCACCTCCTCGAAAAACTCCCGGGAATAAAAGCGGTTGACCTGAGCGCTCAAGGGCTCCGGGAGATCCAAGATGACGGCATCATACTTCCGCTCCGCTCCTTTGACGTAAAAACGACCGTCGAGAAAATGAAAGCTGACCCTCTCTTTCACCTGAGGTGAAAAGGCGAGGTGTTTCTCTGCCACCCTTACCAACTCCGGGTCTAACTCCACGTAGTCAACTTTCAGGTGCTGGTATTTGACAGCCTCGTTGAGATTATCGCCGGGACCACCTCCGATCAGAAGCAGACTCTGTGGTTTTTGGAGCTGCAAAAGAGCTAAGTGAATGCTCTCCTCGGCGTGAGATTCATTGGGGAGGTAGAAACCCAGGGAACTGTTTTCGTAGAAACCGAGGAGGTCTCTATCCTGGGTGACGATGATTTTCCCGTATTTGCTGTCGACATTCTCCCGAACCGAGAAGCCGCGCCAGACGCTTTTCAAGCTGGATCTGTCGATTCCACTGGTAAAACCAAAAACGAGCAGAAGCAGGTCTGCAATCGCAACAAGCGAAACCACAGCGATACTGATTCTCTTCCCTTGAGAAGAGAACAGATACAAGCCGGCAATCAGGCTGGTCAACAGAATCAGAAAAGCGATGTTGATATTGGAAACGTAAGGTATTAACAGGAAGGTCACGACGATCCCTCCAACGGTGGCACCGACGGCCTCCAACAGGTAAACCTTATTCGTCAGGTTCTCGCCAAGCCTCTCTGAGAACAACGAGGCGTTCAAGACAAAGAGGAAGCCTAAAAGCAGACACAGAGGGGCCGGAGAGAGCGCTGCGGTAATCACGGTCTGCGGCAACGGAATTGTCTCTCCGGGAAGGTATCCCCAGAGCTTACCGCAGTGGCGAACGAGAAAGATGCCGACAAAGAGGGAGAATACCGCGACCGGATAGCTCCAGCCGAGACTTGTGAGAGACCTCGAAAATCTCTTCGAAAACCAGTTCGCGAAGAGACTGCCCAGGCCAACCCACAGAAGCCAGAAAGCCAATATCGCCCCGAGGACGATCTCGTTACCGGAAAAGACTGCCAGCATCTCCCGCAAGAGGATCGTCTGGGCAACTAGAGAGAGGAATCCAAGGTAGAAGGAGGAAACAAAAAAACGAGTCTTCAGCCCCGCACCTCTAAACTGAGAGGAGTTGTCCAAAGCTCAAAGGTCCCTCTATATTCTATGACCAGACTCCGGGAATCATCTTCCCGCAATGTTTGCACTTCCCTGAGACAACATCGTTTGAGAGAATCGAAAAACCGGTTCTTTTGATTAGAACTTTCCCACACTCAGGACAGTAAGTATTCTCCCCTTCGTGGCCGGGGACATTCCCGATATAGACGAAGTTAAGGCCCTTCTCGAGGGCAGTGCGGCGCGCCATTTCTAAGGTTTTGACGGGGGTGGAAGGGAGATTCTTCAGAAGATACATCGGATGAAAGCGGGTGAAGTGAACCGGAACATCCGGACCGAGGTTGTCGAGAATCCAGGCGCACATGGCCTCGATCTCGTTTTTGCGGTCATTTAGAGTCGGCACTACCAGATAGACAATCTCGGTCCAGATCCCCTCCCTTTTGAGGGTGACCAGACATTCCAATATCGGCTTCAGCTCCCCGTGACAGACCTCCTTGTAGTATTTCTCGGTGAAGGCCTTGAGGTCGATCTTTACCGCATCGAGATGCCTGACCAAATCAACCAGCGGTTTCTCCTTGATGTAGCCGCCGCTTATCATCACGCTGCGAACCCCCTTGGTGTGTCCCAGTTTGGCAGTGTCGTACATGTATTCGTAGAAGATGATCGGCTCCGAATAAGTATAGGCGATGGTCGGGGCCTTATAGCGGACTGCCAAATCGACCAGCTCCTTCGGGGGGAGGTAATAGTTGCGGGTCTGCTCCGGACGCACCTGGGATATGTCCCAATTCTGACAGAATTTGCAATTGACATTACAGCCTGCGGTCGCCATCGAAAAGGCGGTCGTGCCAGGGAGGAAATGAAAAAACGGTTTTTTCTCTATGGGATCGACGTTGAGACTGCAGGGGCGAGAGTAAACCAGAGTGAAATACTCACCCTCGCGGTTCTCTCTGACCCCACAGTAGCCTCTTTCCCGATCGGCAACTTTGCAGCTTCGAGGACAGAGCTCACACCCAACGACCGACTCCTCGAGTTTCTTATAGTAACGCGCCTCCTCAGTCGACAAGTCACCCGTCAATTCTAAGGCATAGGCTCGGGGACAGAAGTCCAGGATCTTCCCTCCGAATGGGAAAGAGCTCAGGGCCAAGGAGGAGGCCCCCAGGGCACCATATCTCAAGAATTCCCGACGATCGATTCTACTCATGCTAAGACAGACCTACCTCGACGAAATCTATGTCCTCAATCGAACAACTACCCAGTTTGTGCTCGTCATCACCGGCAGTGAAAATATACTTCGGTTCTCGCCTCTCCTCCTTGAGGCTCCCAAGACCGTTCTTCCTCCTGAGCTGTTCTAAAATATTATACGCAATTCGGTCTAAAGCGACGGGATCTTTAGAGAGCAAAAGCCCGCCAAACTTCTCACACCAGTGAGGCTTGTATCCCGGCCCACCGTGGTATTGAACCCTGGTGCAATCGCAGACGGTCAACCGGTTCTTGTTCTTGATGTCGGGAAGGGCATTCACATCGGCAACGTAGGGATCACAGTTGTTATCGTGGAACTTGTTGGGATTGTGAATTGCTCCGTAATAATTCTTCATGCCGCCGGAGAGGCCCGCCAGATTATGGTCTTTGAGGATGGGCATGTTGATAGCGAAATCCGCAATACCGGTCATGATCCTGCTGAGAAGACTTCCCACCTTCCCGGAGACGAACAGAGAACGGGAATAGCCAGCTCCCCTGCTGTCAGTGGCGAGGACCCTGAAATCGCCTCCTTTCGGGTTCAGACTATATCCGGCAGAAGCCAGCTCCCTCTCGGTGCGCTCCCAGATGATGACATTGCTCTTTTTAATGCCGATGACGTGAAGCTCTTCTGCCAGGGAGAAGGCAAGCTCCGGCGCGGTGGAGAGCATCCTGCCACTGAGACAGTTCGACTTCAGGGCAACAGCGCCGGAGGCATCAAAGAGGCTGCGCAGGCTGTCCCTGGAGTCCCTATCGCCCGTCAAGGCTTTCAAGCCAGCGTCTAGTGCTTCGGTGACGCTCGGTCTTTTCAGCCTTCCCCGACTATCGAAGATATTCTTATGTCTGACCAGGACGACTTTCGATCTCATTGCTCTTTCTCCTCGCCACTAGCGGGAATCAAGCCAAACACCATTATCATAAGCAGCTTTAAGGAGACTGTCAAGAGCTGTGCAGAAAAAACGGCTTCCGCACCGGGGCGAGACTTGACAACAAGAAAAGAAGTCATCGCAGAAGCGAAGTATCTCACCTGCTTTTACCAAGCGGCAGGGATCGCCCAAGACCGCCGATCTTCGTGAGAAGACGAATTTCTCAACATCCAACCGAAAACCACTAACCCTGAATCATAATAGCAATTGTTGTTGCGCACCTACCCCCGGCAATGTATATTTTTTAAGGAAGGAAAAACCAGCGGGAACTGGAAAATGGCGCAAAAGAGGATCATTGAGTTCAAGGATTTTAAGCTCACAGTCGAAAAGACTAGCGAGGGGAGATATTCTGTCCTCTTCCGGGGAGCGCTATCATATGACTACGACGGCACTCCGGTTCTCGAAGGGGAAAGGAAGACCATCGAGGGAGATTTCAAATTCCTTTTCTACCCCCGAAGCTCCCTGAAAGAGAAACACAATCTGTTCGAGCTAACCCTCCCCACCGCGGAGAAAGAGGAGAAGTTCTCAAGTTGGCTGGAGAAGGTAAAGAGGCAATACGGGGGAATCGAAGATTGAAAGAATGGGCAGTCGGTGATTCCGGAGTAGCGTGGAGGCGAAGATGGCGGATCTAGGAAAGCATTTCCTTAAAGATGTGAGAACGATGCAGGAGGAAATGGACCTTCTGTTCGACCATTTCTATCGGATGAAACAGTTCCCGATTCTGGCTTCCCGGAGGCTGTGGCGTCCCCCGACTGATGTTCTGGAGACCGAAAACGAGGTCGTTATCACCATGGAGGTGGCGGGCATGAACCAACAAGACTTCAGCATCGCCCTGAACGAGAATCTCCTGACCATCAGCGGCAGCCGCAAGCCTCACCCGGGAAACGACAAGGCTTTTTATCGCAATATGGAGATAAACTCCGGCGAGTTTGAGCGCAACCTTCAACTACCAGAATCGATCGACCCCGAGGGCGTGTCCGCCACTTATCGCCAGGGGTTTTTGATCATAAGAATCGGCAAAAAAGTCGATAAGAAATCCAAGCCGAAGGAGATAAAGGTCGAATGAATTGCGCTCGCCGGTTTTGTAACCCTGTTCGGTGAGACCTGAAAATGGATTATAACTCCTTGACCAAATCAAAGGGGGCTGCCACCAGTTTGGAAGCTAAGGGTCTGGCGGAAGAGACGCCGCGGCTGGCGAAGGAGTTAGCCATACTCCCGACCAAGGGGACCGTAGTCTTTCCCTATCTGATAATGCCTCTGATGATCTCCGATCCCCGCTATGCGCGGCTCATAGACGAGGCTCTGATGCAAGGCAAGCCGATCGGGCTTTTCGCCCAGAAAAACCAGGAGGTCGAGGCTCCCACCTCCGAGGACATCTATCAACTCGGGACCGCCGGCACCATAATGAAGATGCTGCGATTCCCGGACGGCTCGGTGCGCTTTCTGGTGCAGGGACTCTCCCGGGTTCGCATAAAGAGGATCTTGAGCGCCGACCCATATATGACCGCTGAAGTCGACCTCGTCGAACCCAAGAGCGAAAAGAGCGTCGAGGTGGAGGCTTTGGTGAGGTCGGTTCTGGATTTGCTGAAAAGGATCGTTCAGCTAGCTCCATATCTCCCGGAGGATCTGCAGGTCTCGGCTTTGAACACCGACGATCCTTCCAAACTTGCGGATCTCATCGCCTCCAACTTGAGCATATCGCTTGCCCAGAAACAAGAAATCCTAGAGACCGTGGAGGTCAAAGAGAGGCTCCGCAAGTTGATTCAGTTCATCGGCAAGGAGGTCGAGGTCCTGGAGATGTCCAAGAAGATTCAGTCGCAAGCGGCCTCGGAGATGGGGAAATCGCAGAGAGAGTACATCCTCCGGGAACAGCTCAAAGCCATCCAGCGGGAACTTGGGGAGGGAGATGACCGCACCATGGAGCTGGATGAGTTCAGAAAGAAAATCGAAGCCGCGGGGATGCCCAAAGAGGCGTTGGAGGCTGCCGGAAAGGAGCTGGATAGGCTCTCGAAGATGAATCCCTCGGCGGCGGAATATATCGTCTCTCGGACTTACCTGGACTGGTTGGTGAGCCTTCCCTGGAGCAAATCCTCCGAGGACAAACTGGACATAAAGGAATCCCAGAGGATACTGGATGAGGACCATTACAATTTAGAGCGAGTCAAAGAGAGGGTTTTGGAATTCCTGGCGGTGAGGAAGCTGAAATCGGATCTGAAAAGCCCCATCCTCTGTTTCGTCGGGCCCCCCGGAGTGGGGAAAACCTCTTTGGGGCGTTCCATCGCCCGAGCCATGGGGAGGCAGTTTCACCGCATCTCTCTGGGGGGGGTGAGAGACGAAGCCGAAATCAGAGGTCACCGCCGCACCTACATCGGTTCCCTTCCGGGCAGAATAATACAAGGCTTAAGGAGAGTGGGAACCAACAATCCCGTCTTCATGCTGGATGAGATGGACAAGATCGGAGCCGATTTTCGAGGAGACCCTTCCTCGGCACTTCTGGAGGTCCTGGATCCGGAACAGAATCACACCTTCTCCGACCATTACTTAGACCTCGACTTCGACCTTTCGAAAGTGCTATTCGTCGGCACCGCCAATATTCTGGAGACCATCCCTCCGGTTTTGCGAGACAGGATGGAGATGATAGAGCTTCCGGGATACACCGATATGGAGAAGTCAGCCATCGCCAAAAAATTCCTCATCCCCAGAGAGTTGGAAAACCACGGTCTGAAAAGCTCCCAGCTCAGCTTCAGTGCAGCCTCTGTCAGAAAGATCATCCACGATTATACCAGGGAATCCGGGCTGCGGAATCTGGATCGGGAGATCGCTACCATCTGCCGCAAGGTGGCCAAGAAGGTGGCCATAGAGGCGAAGACGAAAGTCACCATTATTCCCGCGAATTTGTCGGAATACCTGGGGCCGGAGAAATTCATCCAGGAGGTCGCCAGCAAGAAGCCACTGGTGGGAGTTGTTCCGGGTCTGGCCTGGACTTCCGTCGGGGGCGAGATTCTCTTCGTCGAGGCCACCAAGATGCCGGGCAAAAAGAGTCTGACCTTAACCGGGCACATGGGTGAGGTGATGAAGGAGTCGGTGCAAGCGGCCATGAGCTACATCCGGTCCACGGCCCCGAGATGGGGAATCTCGGACGATGCCTTTGAGCACTACGACATCCACGTTCACGTTCCCGCGGGAGCGACACCAAAGGATGGTCCCTCCGCAGGCATCACTATGGCCACTGCCATCGCCTCCATCCTCACTGAGCGACCGGTAAAAAGAGCCCTGGCGATGACGGGAGAAGTTACTCTCAGAGGTGAAGTTCTGCCAATAGGCGGAATAAAGGAGAAGGCCTTAGCTGCTTATCGAGCCGGCATCAAGACGGTGTTGATTCCCAAGCACAATGTTAAAGATTTAGAAGAGGTTCCAGAGGAGATAAAGAAGAAGGTAAAATTCGTCCCCGTGGAGACCATGGAGGAGGTGTTAAGGCTCGGCTTGGATGAGACCAAGACTGAAAAGACCAGAAAAGCTGCAGCTCGAAGAGCGTGATACCCCTCTGTTGAAACGAGAACAACCCCTCTAAGATTTCATAGTCAAAGAGCTTGAACCCAGACGACGAGAAAGAAGTCCTGTGACCCTTTGAGGACCTTCCCGCCGCCTGTCAATTGGCACCAATGAAGCGAAAAGAGCAGACCACTCACGATCTGATGCTTCAAACCCATTCTCCTCCACAGATTGCTCATTGTTGCTCACACTTCAAAAACTCCTCACGAAATTCCGCAAGATGATTGACACCTTGGGCT
>LIZU01000002.1 GCA_001302725.1 candidate division Zixibacteria bacterium DG_27 | reverse complement strand
CCATGAAGTGGAAGGCTAAAGCCTTCCGCTAATCCTTCCGCTACAGTTCCGCAATACGGTCGCTAAAAAGTACGACGCAGATGTTCAAATTTGCTAGCCCGATATTTCTGATATTACTCTTTCTGGTGCCCCTTTACCTTTTATGGTATTTCAGGAAAACCAAGGGTCAGAGGGCAAGCATCAGATATTCGGACCTGAATCTGGTCAGGAGACTCAGGCCCTCCACTACTCTGAAGCTGAGACACATTCTGGCGGCTCTGCGGGCTTTGGGATTATCCCTTCTGATTCTCGCTTTAGCAAGGCCTCAGTCCGGAAGAAAGAGCATCGACGTGGAGACCGAGGGGGTTGACATCATGTTGGTCTTAGACATCTCGGGGAGCATGCGGGCGGAGGATTTCAAACCCCACAATCGCCTCTATGCCGCCAAAGAAGTGATCCGGGATTTCATCGCCGACCGCACCTCCGATCGCATCGGCCTGGTCGTGTTTTCAAGACAGAGCTTCACCCAGTGTCCTCTGACCCTCGATTATGGAGTCTTGTTGAGCTTCCTGGAGCAGGTCGATTTCGGGATGATCGAGGACGGCACCGCCATCGGACTCTCGATCGCCAACGCCGTCAATCGCCTGAAGGATTCCAATGCCAAGAGCAGGGTGATTATCCTTCTAACCGACGGCGTCAACAACGCCGGGGAGATCGATCCTTTGACGGCGGCGGAGTTGGCGAGGACTTTCGACATCAAGATTTACGCCATCGGTGCCGGCAAGCCCGGTGTGGCTCTCTATCCGGTCGACGATCCCCTTTTCGGACGGAGATATGTCCCCCTGCAGGTGCAACTGGACGAGGAGAGCTTAAAAAAGATCGCTTCCACGACCGAGGGCAGATACTTCCGGGCCAAAGACACCGAGGGCCTCAAGAGAATTTACGAGGAGATAAGCGCCTTAGAGAAGACTGAAATCAAAGTGAAGGAGTATATGCAGTTCAGCGAGCTTTTCGGCTATTTTGCGATCTACGGTTTCCTCTTCATCGGTCTGGAGCTTATCCTGGCAAACAGCAAGTTTCGTAGGATTCCTTAAGGTGAGATTCGCTCAGCCCATATATCTCTATGGACTCTTGATCCTGCCGGTTTTGTGGGTACTTTTTCTCTGGGCCTCGTATCGCAGAAAGAGAGCCAAGGAGGTTTTTGGTAACCTGGATTTGATTGCGAAGTTGTCCGGTTCGGTCAGCACCAGAAAGAGGAGATTGAAGGTAGCTTTGCTGTTCGTCGGAGTCTTCCTTCTGGTAATCTCTGCTGCTCGCCCCCAGCTGGGAACCAGATTGATGATGATGAAGAGGCAAGGCCTGGATTTGGTGATTGCCCTGGACACCTCCATCTCGATGTTGACGGAGGACATCAAACCTAACCGCTTGGAGAAGGCTAAACAGGAGATACGCACTCTCCTGGACAAACTGGAGGGCGACCGCATCGGGCTGGTGGTTTTCGCCGGGGAGGCCTTCGTCCAGTGTCCTTTGACTCTGGATTACGGTGCCGCCAAGATGTTCTTAGAGATAATGGACGAAAGGTCGATCCCGATTCCGGGAACCGCCATCGCCAACGCCGTAAACACCTCGGTGAAGGCCTTCAATCAGAAGGAGAGGAAATACAAGGTTTTGATTCTCATCACCGACGGGGAGGACCACGAGGGCGATCTGGAATCGGCCGCTGAGGCTGCCGCCAAAGAGGGTATAAAGATTTACACTATCGGCGTTGGCTCGCCCGCGGGGGAACCGATTCCACTGAGGGGCGAGCAGGGTCAGATGCAAGGTTTTAAGAAAGACCGCTCCGGCTCCGTGGTTCTGAGCAAGCTGGATGAGGTTGCACTGCAGAAGATTGCTCTCACCACAGGGGGGAAGTATTATCGTGCCACATACGGAGAGATGGAACTGGACAAGATTTACGAGGAGGTCTCCGGAATGGAGAAAAAGGAGTTGGCCAGCCGCCTGATGACCCAATACGAAGACCGTTTTCAGTATCCGCTCTTCTTGGCGGTCCTCTGTTTCGCCCTGGAGGGTTTTATCACTGACAGGAAGAGGGTGCGTAAAGGAAAGTGGATTGAGCCCGAAACAGAGTAGCTTGAAGATGATGAGATATCGACCGGTTGTCATTGCGATTTTGCTTTTGAGTCTTGCACTGCTGGGGGTTGATTCCTCCTGGGCCGATGATTTCTCCGGAGCCCTCAGAGCCGGAAATAAGTCTTACGCAAGAAAAGACTACGAATCGGCTATGAGGCATTATCAGGATGCGGAAATCGAGAAGCCGGAGGAACCGAAGCTTCATTATAATATGGCCAACACCCTGTATCAACAGGAAAGGTATGACGAGGCGATTGAAAAGTATAATAAGGCGTTTTACACCGAGAATCCGACACTGGAAGCTCAAACCTATTACAATCAGGGGAACTCGCTCTATCGGGCAGGCAAGTTGGCGGAGGCGATCCAAGCCTACGAGAAATGTCTGGATCTCACCCCCGACGATATGGACGCCAAATACAATCTGGAGTTCGTGCGTAAAAAGCTTAAAGAGATGATGGATCAGCAGAAGCAAGAACAGGCACAGGATCAACAGGGAGAGAAACAACAGGGAGAGCAAAAGCAAGAAGAGCAGGAGGAATCTCAGCAACCAGAACAGCAGCAACAACAGCAAGCTCAAATGGATTCTACGCAACAGCAGCCACAAGTGCAACCGGAACCACGGGAGGGAATGAGCAGAGAAGAGGCGGAGAGGATTTTAAACGCTCTGAAAGATGACGAAAAAGAGCTTCAAAAGGAGCAACGTAGATTCACTGGGGGCTCGAGAAGGGTGTTGAAGGACTGGTGAGGAAAATGCTAAACGGAAAAGGTGTCAAGGAGTCGTTTCTCTGTCTTTTTTTGGTTTTCTTGTGCGCAACGGGAGCCAATGCTCAAGATTTGTCCTTCCGGGCTTACGTCGACAAGACCGAGGTGAGCTTGGACGATCAGATCACCTTGACCATCGAGGTCTCCGGGAAGCAGAATGTGCCCGATCCGGAACTGCCCTTGATTGAGGACTTCGAAGTCTACTCTTCTGGACGATCCACGAACTTCAGCTTCGTGAATGGGAAGGTCTCCTCCTCGGTGACCTACAACTACGCCATGGTTCCGATAAAAGAGGGACAGTTCTACATCGGGGCCGTTACTCTGAAATACCAGGGTCAAACCTATCAGACTCAGCCGATAAAGATCGTGGTGAAAGCAGGCCGAGCTTTGACGAGAAAGATCCCCTCCGGAGAGGAGATAAAGGGAGAGGTCACCGCCAGCGGGGGGGAGCTTTTCCTCCAATCCAAGTTGGACAAGAAGGAGGCCTTCGTCGGCGAACAGATTACTTTAAATCTGAAGTTTTACACCTCTGTCAGGCTTTTGGATCAGCCTCAGCTTACCTCTCCTTCTTGCACCGGTTTCTGGGTGGAGGAGTTATCCCCCCAGAAACAGTATTATCAGGTGATCGAGGGGAAGCGTTACCTGGTCAACGAGATCAAAAAGGCCCTCTTCGCCACTGCCTCCGGGGATTTCACCATTGAGCCTTTCGAGCTGAAGGCGACGGTCGAAGGACAGAAGCGGAGACGCGACCCCTTCAGCATCTTCGATGATGATTTCTTCGGATTTGCGCGCGGCAGGGAGGTCAGATTGAAGAGTGACCCCCAGTCGGTGAAAGTTCTGCCGCTTCCGGAGATCGGTGAGCTGCCGAACTTCGCCGGTGCCGTCGGTTCCTTCAAGGTTTCACTTTCGGCCGACACTGCCAAGGTGGAGATGAATCAGCCGATTACTATGAGAATCAAGGTTTCCGGAGTCGGCAACATAAAGACCATCGGGCCTCCCAGGTTTCCAGAGCTGCCCGACTTCCGGCATTACAGCTCCGGAAGCTCCGAGAACGTCAACAACCGCAGCGAGAGGATCTCCGGGAGCAAGATCTTCGAAGAGGTGTTCATACCGAAGTCTCCGGGCAAGTTCAGCTTTCCGGCGGTAAAATATACCTTCTTCAATCCGGAGACTAAGGCCTACGAGACCGTTGCAACCAGGCCATTTGTTGTCACCTCTCTCCCCTCCACTCAACCTCTGGTAGCCGAGGTTCCGGGGGTGAGCCACTCTGAGATCGGAGCCGGCATCAAAGACCTCCTGTATCTTAAGACGAAGCTGTCTTTACCCTCAAAGCCGGGTGCGCTTTACCGGCAGGCCTGGTTTTTGGCCCTGCAACTTCTTCCGCTCGGCTTTCTGGCCTTCTGCTGGATCTACTCTAACCGCAAGGAGAGGTTGAACGCTGATGTTGCTTACGCCCGCATGAGGAGAGCAAGGAGAAGCAGTGCCAGAAGACTCAGAGCCGCCCGGAAGCTTTTGTCCGCGGAGAGGCCAACAGATTTCTATGCGGGGATAACAGATGCCCTAAGCGGCTACCTGGGGGACAAATTCAACCTGCCGGCGGCAGGGTTGACCTCCCAGATGATCGAACAGAAAATGAGAGGCAGAAAAGCCTCTCCCGAGACGATTCAGGAGGTGAAGTCTCTCTTGCAGCATTGTGACTTCGCTCGTTTCGCCCCTGCCTCTGATGATCCCTCACAGAGGCAGGATCTCTTACGGAAAGCTCAAAGGTTGATCGACAACTTAGAAGAGATCCTGAAGAACTGATGAAAAGGGTTCTTTTCCTTGCATTTCTCCTTAACGGATTGGCGTGGGGCCAGACGACCCCGGGGGTCGATTCCTTCTTCAACTCCGCAGCTGTGAAATATGACGGTGCCAATTACAAGGCTGCCGTCGAGGATTACAGGAAGATTCTAAAGACCGGGTTTGAGAGCCTGGAGGTCTATTACAATTTAGGCAATGCCTATTTCAAAGAGGGGGAGGTGGGGAGGGCGATAGCCTCATATCGCCGGGCTTTGAAGCTCAATCCCCGGGATGAGGAAACCAAGACCAACTTGGCCTTCGCCAAACAGTTCACAATCGACCGGTTGGAGTATCCCCAGGTGAACTTCTTCGCCTCTTTATTCAGGGGAGTCCTCTCTGCCTTCAGCGCCGAGGA
This sequence comes from candidate division Zixibacteria bacterium DG_27, assembly GCA_001302725.1. Lineage (GTDB taxonomy): Bacteria > Zixibacteria > MSB-5A5 > DG-27 > DG-27 > DG-27. The sequence goes on along the minus strand of LIZU01000002.1, from coordinate 20,572 downwards.
GGCCTTCCTGATCTGGACTATCCTTTTCTGGGGGACTGTCTGCCTCTGGGGGTTTCACTTCCTGAGCCGCAACAGGACTCGAGCCTTCACCACTCTGGCAACAATATTTGTCTGCCTGCTTTTGATCATAAGCATTCCCACTGCTGCCAAGATCTACAGTCAGGAGACTGAAACTCGGGGCGTTCTCATTTCTACAGAAGCCAAGATATACAGCGGTCCCGGGGAGGATTTTACGCTGCAATTCACCGGCCACGAGGGGTTAGAGTTCTCCATCGATGAGAGACGGGAGGCGTACTACCGCATCGCACTGGACAACGGGGTCAAAGGGTGGGTGAAGAGCGATGCGGCGGAGGTGATCTGACGGCATCCACCCCGCAGCGTTCCTATTTCCTGTTTTCTATGTCCTAATTCCTTCAGGGCAGTGCTCCTCAGGTGTAGCAATCATCTCCGACTGCCGTCCACCTCATCAGGGGGAGGTGTATTCTCTTTCCTTCCAGCGCACCTTCTTCGAGCCGAAGATGACGCTCAGTCCCAGAACGCTTGTGTAGAATGGATAAAAGAGCTGAAAGGGGAGATAGTAAGTGAATAGCTTACCGGTTCCCAGGAGAGCTCGGTGCTTGAATAAAATCAGGAAATCGGATACGAAAGTGAGTATCCAGGCCCATACCAGCGGGGTGAGAGAGGTTCGAAAGATCAAGAAAAGCGGCGAAAGGACAAACAGGAGATTCCTCAGAAATGCGATTATCGTCACCGTGGAGGTGAGCATACGAGTCTTGATCCCGCCCAGAAGCCACCTTTTTCGTTGACGGAAGAAATCTCCCAGGCTCTTCGCAGCTTCACACACTACCAGAGTTTTGTGGTTTTGAGGGAAGAGGATTTTCGATCCGGTCTCGACAAAGATTGCCTGCATCAGGGCGGTGTCCTCGGTGACGGTGAAACCGAGCCTCTTAAAGCCTCCCAAGTTCTGGTACAGGTCTTTCCGAAAGGAGAGATTGTTCCCGATACAACTCTGAGGATTCCCGAAGGTGACAAAGGCGGCGGCCACTCCTTCCAGTAAGATGTGGTCACAGGACTGCACCCCCGAAAAGAGGGAGCCGAATCCGCAGTGAGAGAAGCCGGCCACCATCCCGACCTCCGGCGAGAAATATCTGACCGTCTCCGAGATCCAGCCGGGCGGCAGCAGACAATCCCCGTCGGTGGTCATTATGATCCCTCCCCGAGCTTGATTTATCCCGGCGTCCATGGCGAGTTGCTTGCCGGTTAGCCCCTCGGGCTTCTCTCGTATCGTTATCACTTTGAGCCGGGGATACCTTCTCCGGTACGATTCTATAATCTCCGGGGTGTTGTCAGAGGAGCGGTCATCGACCGTTATCACTTCAAAAAGGTGTTCGGGGTAGTCCTGTGCGAAGAGGGAATCGAGGCACGGTCCTATGGTGCGGCCTTCGTTGCGGGCAGATATGACCACCGATACGAAAGGGAGGTAGTCAGGGTTTTGGGGCGGGAACTTGCTTTTGGCCAGAGCTAAAACGGAGGCGATCAGGAAATATAGAAGGGATGCAATCAGAAAAAACCAAAGCAGGATCAAGTTCGGCCTCTTGTCAAACTCGTTCGTTTCACTGCGCCAAGATAGAAAAAAGCTTCCCCGGGGCAAGAGATTAAAAGGAGATGCTGAAAGAAAGTTCGGAGATAGCAGTCAGCGGAGGCGGCTCATCTTCGCAAATTTGAGATTTCAAAGACACTTTCGATTTTTTTGGCAAAAGGTTTGACAAAACCGAATCGTTTGCTTATACTGCGTGAACTTTTGCTCATACTCATTGGGCCCTTAAAAGTTAACATAACTTTTTATTCTAACAGACCGAACAGTCTTTGAGGTTTTCAGAGGTCTTCGTTGTCAGAGGTTTCAGAGCATCGAGATGAGATTCTAACTCTGTTGAGGCGATCGCCGGGCGAGTATGTCTCCGGCCGGTTCCTGGCCGAAAGCCTGGACCTCAAACGGGAGAGCATTTATCACACTATCTCGCAATTGCGGCAGTTCGGCTACGGGATCGAAAGCGACCGCCGCTTGGGATATAGATACAGAACCGCCCCAGATTTGCTGATCGCCTCGGAAATTCGAGAGGGACTGAAAACGAAGCTCTTCGCCAAGAGAATAGTCAGCTACAGAACTCTCGGTTCCACCAACGAGGTCGCCAAGCAATTAGCGGATTCAGGTGCTCCCGAAGGAACTCTAATCGTCGCCGAGGAGCAAACTAAGGGTCGAGGTCGCCTCGGGAGGTCGTGGCACTCGCCTCCGAAATGCGGGCTATATTTCACCCTGATCCTTCGCCCCCCTATCCCCCCTGCAAAGGCCCCGGCCCTCTCGATCTGCGCCGCTTTAGCGGTAGTCGATTCCTTAGGGGAGCTTTTCGGGATTCAGCTTTCCACCAAGTGGCCCAACGATGTTCTGATAAATCGAAAGAAGGTCTGTGGTATATTGACGGAGCTGGTCACCAGAGGCAACGGAGTCGATTCCGTCATTGTTGGGGTGGGGATGAACGTCAATAACCGCAGGGAGGATTTCCCCAAAGACCTCAGAAAGACTGCCACCTCTCTGGCAGTTGAGCTTGGGGAGGAGGTCTCTCGGCTTGGAGTCTTGAAGCGGTTTTTGCTGGAGTTCGAGAGGGATTATCTGCAGTTCTCAAAATCGGGGCTGGCTCCCTTTAGGAACCATTACCGGGAATGCTCCGTTGGTTTAGGTAGATCCGTGAAAATCCGATGTGGAGGTAAACTGCTAAGCGGGATTGCCGAGGATATTGACGAGGAGGGTTCCCTAATACTGAAAAAGGGAAGAAGACGGTTATTCCTGCCTGGTGGGGAAATCACCCACTTCGAGAACTCTTTTTAGCGCCGAGCTTTCCGAGGCTTGCTGAAGTCCCAACACTTTGAAACTTTTCGCAGGCGAGTGAGTTATAAAATTAGAGAGAAGGTTGACTACCGGGAAAGCTAGCCTTTAGTTGGCAGAGCCTCTGTGAAGAGGGCCGGACCCCTTCAGAGGTTTTTAGTACCGCTCCGGGAGGGATCCTTTCGGTCCTTCGCCCAGATAGCTCAGAAAGGGAGATCTAGACCAGTTCACGAAGCTTTTGCCGGTTTCAGGAAGAGCGATGCTTTTGGCCATTGACGTAGGCAACACCAATACCGTGGTGGGGGTCTTCTCCGGGGAGAAGCTGCTCAATTTCTTCCGCATCGCCTCCAACGAGAAACTGACCTGTGACGAATGCGGGATTTTGGCCCAACAGCTTCTGGAGGGCATCGATATCTCCCCACGGGAGATAGACGGTGTCTGCCTCTCTTCCGTGGTTCCGGCTTTGACGCAGGCTTACGAGGAGATGAGCCGCAAATACTTCTCGGTGGAACCTTTGACGGTCTCGGCCTCGTCAGCTTTAGGGATCAAGATTGTCTACGACAATCCCGAGCAGGTAGGCGCAGACCGCCTGGCGGATGCCGTTGCCGCTTACGATCTATACGGCGGTCCGGTGATCGTGGTCGACTTCGGGACCGCCACCACCTTCGACTATATCTCTGCCTCCGGAGAGTATGTGGGTGGCGCCATTGCGCCCGGGGTGGAGACCTCCTCCGCGGATCTTTTCAAGAGGGCCGCCCAGCTCTTCAAGGTGCGGCTGGAACCTCCCGGCAGAGTGGTGGGTAGAAACACAACCGATAGCCTGAAGTCCGGGATCATTTACGGAACTGTAGGTCAGGTGGAGGGCATCATAAAGAGGATGCGAAGAGAACTCGGCGCAGACAACGTCAAGGTGATAGCTACCGGAGGGTTTTCTCCGCTGGTGGCCAAACTGACGTCGATCATAGAAGAGGTAAATCTAACCTTAACTTTAGAGGGATTGAGGATCATCCATGCGCGGGCAAATCGTTAGAAATAGCCTCCGCAGCGTGGCGAGGTTCGACAGATGGACCGCGGCCCCCGACGAATATCGCACCGTCAGGGATTTCAAAAGGATGGAGGTGGCTCTGAAGAATTCACGCTTTATCGCCTCCACCCTGGCAGTGGACAGCGAGGGGAAGGCCAAGGATTTCATCGAGAAGGTCTCCAAGGAGTTCCACGACGCTCACCATCACTGTTTCGCTTACAAGGTAGGAATGGGAAAGCGTCAGAAGTATCGTTACTCCGATGCCGGGGAGCCCTCGGGAACTGCAGGTCGTCCCATCTTCGAGGTGATCGAACAGAGGCGGTTGACCAACGTGGTGGTGGTGGTGAGCCGTTACTTCGGGGGAGTAGAGTTGGGAACCGGAGGGCTGGCCCGAGCTTACCGGCAGAGCGCCCTGTCGGTTTTGGACTACCGGAATACTCAAATCCGGTATATCAACACCACTCTCTCTTTCTCCTATCCGTTCGAGTTCACCTCCGTAGTCCACCGCTCCGTGAGCCTGGCCAAGGCGAAGATCCTTGAGAACCTGTTCGGGGAGATCCCCTCCATGAAGGTAGAGATACGCGCCAGCCGGGCAAAAACGCTCAGAGAGAAGCTTTTAGACGCCACCAATGGCCAGGTCACCTTCCTTCCGAAGGCAAACAGTTCGGCGAAACCGGAATAGAGTTTACGATTGCCTGGGGCTGGGCATCTGTCCGCTGGATTATCTCGGAGTAGTCTCCACCTACCCAAGGCTCAACCAGAAGGTTGACTTAGTGGACTTCAAAAACCAGGGCGGTGGACCGGTGCCCACTGCGCTCGTGGCCATAGCACGACTTGGAGGAAAGACGGCTCTAATCGGCAAGATCGGCAACGATCACGAGGGGCAGCTGATCAGAGAGGAGCTCGAATCCGAGGGGGTGGATACCGACTGTCTTTTAGTGGACAAACGAGGCCGCAGTCTGCAAGCCTTTGTCTGGGTTGATAGAAAAAGCGGGAAACGGACGGTTGTACTGAACAACACTAAAAGCTCTGAAATCAAACCAGAGCAGATAAAGGCAAACCTCCTCAGGAAAGCAAAATATGCCCTTCTGGATGGACGGGACCTGGAGGCGAATCTTCGGGCCTGCAGGCTAGCAAGAGAATATGGCTGCGAAATCGTCATCGATGTCGGCAGTTATCGGCCGGAAGTAAAGCCTCTTCTACCTTTCACCGATTATCTCGTGATCGGGGAAGAGTTCTCTTTCAAGTTCACCGGGATTGAAAAACCTGAGAGGGCGTTGGTCGAACTTTATCGAAAATATAAACCTCGAGCGGTCGTGATCACCTTGGGAGAGAAGAGAGCCATCGGCACCACCGATGGCTCGGTCTTCAAACAGAGCGGTTTCAAAGTGCAGGTGGTCGATACCACCGGAGCTGGAGATGTTTTCCACGGAGCTTTCATCTACGGTTTGACAAGACAGTGGGAGGTGCCCAAGGCGGTGGAGTTTGCTTGTGCCTGTGCAGCGATGAAATGCACCGCCCTGGGCGGCAGGACCGGTATACCCACTTACAGGAAGGCGTTGAGGTTCCTCCGGAGTCGAAAGACGAATTTCAGGTACTAAAAGGACCGGTCTCGTGTCGATATAGTCCCGCTGCCTCAGCAAATACAGCTTGAATTTCCTCAATCATTGTATTTCTTTGCGGAATCAATTGCTATGGTGCGATTGATTTAGCGGTGCCGTTGGATGCTCAGAGCTTGTCTCAAAAGTCCGTTTTTGAATGATGACTGTTCTTAACCTTCTTTTAGTCTCGTTATTCCTTTCCCTCTTAGAGCGGGGAATTTATCCCCGCCTGGGGTTGGGTGGGATAAATTCCCACCCCTACGTATCCTGCTTTGGTCTTTTGGGATAGCCTCCTCACATCTGACGGAGGCTTGATTGTCCGATGACAACGTTCTTCTATCAAATCGACCATTACCTGTTCGTCCTCATAAACAGCAAACTGGCAAACCCGGTTTTCGACTTTCTGATGCCCATCATCACCAACGGGGTTATCTGGAGGTATCCGATCGGTTTTGCGGCTTTACTTCTGCTGGTCTTCGGAGGCAAAAAAGGACGACTGGCGGTCCTTTTCGGGGGGATTCTGATCCTGCTTTCGGATCAAACCTCCAGCCATATCCTAAAGCCGTTCTTTCACCGCATCAGGCCCTGTCACGTGGTGGAGGAACTCCGATTGCTGGTCGGCTGTGGCAATTCGTTTTCCTTTCCCTCCTCGCATGCCACCAACAACTTCGCCGCCGCGGTATTTTTCTCCAGCAAGTATCGCAGGGCCGCTCCCTATCTTTTTGCGATTGCGGTTCTGGTCAGCTATTCCAGAACCTATATCGGGATACATTATCCTCTGGATCTGGCGGGTGGAGCTATTCTGGGGATGTTCTGTGCCTTCGCGGTAATGGGATTGGAACTGCAGGTTCTGCCTCTTTTTTCAAAGCGGAAGAAATCCGCGACCTCGGTTGAGGAAAGAGAAGAAGATGTCCAATAAGATCTATTCCCTCCCCAAGAGATGTTGCAGTTGCCTGAGTGAGGACATAAGCAGAAGGATCAAGATCGGAGGTTGGGGCTTCGGAACCTTTTACAGTATCCAGGTGCCGGTTTGTCAGAATTGTCATCGAAGAATCAAGGGGCAGGGTTGGACTTATTATGCTGTATTCTTGATTTATAGCTTGTTTTATATCCTTTTTGCGATTACAAACCCGATTGGCCCCTGGCAACTCACGCTGGTCGCGTATTTTTGGCTTTACTTTCTGGGACTAATTGCCCTTTCCTTCATATTGAATATCACTCCCCTCGGCAAGCATAAGCCGGCGACGCTGAGATTCGGTCGCATCAAATTCAGAAGCCGGCAGTACCAGCGATTGTTCTTGGACATGAACCGGGAAAAGATGATGTTCAAGGAATGACGGATCGCTTGCTATTGTTAAGATGCGGTGGAAGGCTAAAGCCTTCCGCTACTTCTCCGTTACTATCAGGCTAATCGTATCAGCAGAAGTTATTGCTTTTCGGGACTGTTTGAGGTATCATTTCGTTTTAATGTGGAGCTGATTCAGGCTCCCGTAAGAAACCGTAGAATCACAGTCATCAGATAGAACCACAAAGCATGTTCAAGAAAATCCTGGTCGCAAACAGAGGCGAGATCTGCGTCCGGGTCATCAGAGCCTGTAGGGATTTAGGCATCCCCACGGTGGCGGTCTATTCCGAAGCAGATCGTAGTGCCCTTCACGTGCAACAGGCCGACGAGGCCGTCTGCATCGGGCCTCCCGCGCCACTTGAAAGCTATCTCAACATCGACAATATCATCTCCAGTGCTAAAGAGCGTGGCTGCGACGCTGTTCATCCCGGCTACGGCTTTCTGGCGGAGAACCCCGAGTTCGCCAAAAGGTGTGAAAAAGAGGGAATAGTCTTCATCGGCCCCAAAGGTGAAACCATCCAGCTCTTAGGCAACAAGATTGAGTCTAGAAAGCTGATGAAGAGGGCCGCTGTTCCCATAATACCGGGAATGGAGGCAACCAGTGAGGACATGCGGGGCTTCAAGAAGGCCGCCAAAAAGATCGGTTACCCGGTTCTTATAAAGGCTTCCTTAGGCGGTGGCGGGAAAGCGATGAAGGTCATCGGTGATGAGAAGGACTTAGAGTCCGCTATCGAGTCTTCCAAAAGAGAGGCCCTCTCTGCCTTCGCCGACGACACCCTCTACTTGGAGAAGTTCCTGGATAGGCCCCGACACATCGAGTTTCAGATCTTGGCCGACAATTACGGCAACACCATCCACCTTTTCGAGAGAGAATGCTCCATCCAGCGGCGGCATCAGAAGATCATCGAGGAGGCTCCCTCCACTGCCTTGAATCCACAACTCAGGAAGAAGATGGGAGAGGATGCCATCAAGGTCGCGAAGGCCGCCGGCTACTCGAACGCCGGGACGGTGGAGTTCCTCTTGGACCAAGAGGGGAATTACTACTTCCTGGAGGTCAACACCCGGGTGCAGGTGGAGCATCCGGTTACGGAGCTGACCACCGGGGTGGACATCGTGAAGGCCCAGATTAGAATCGCAAGTGGTGAGAAACTTTGGATAAAACCGGACGATTTGAGACAGCAGGGACACGCCATCGAGTGCCGTATCTACGCGGAGGACCCGGAGAAGGGTTTTCTCCCCTCTGCCGGGAAAATTCTCTTCATGAGAGAGCCTTTCGGTCCGGGGATCAGAAATGACAGCGGCGTCTATTCTGGCTTCATGGTGCCGGTTTACTACGACCCGATCCTCTCGAAGCTTTTGGTGTGGGCTGGGGACCGCAGTGAGGTCATAAGGAGAATGGAGATTGCTCTGTCAGACTACATCATCTTAGGAATAAAGACCAACGTCGCTTTTCTGCGTGACATCATTGTCCACCCGGAGTTTGCCTCCGGAGGAACTTACACCAGCTTCCTTGACGATCACTTCTCGGAATACCGCGGTGAGACCGATAGACGGAAGTTCCTGACGGAAGCTCTGGTGGCTGCGTCCTTGATTCCGACCCGAAAGGTGGCATCCAACGCCGTTGCCACCAAGGATGAATTCCTCACTCCCTGGCAGACTATGGGAAGTTGGTCAATCGGTTGAACCTCTGTACCAGGTAAGGTGTTGTTGCGAAGTCGCGCCATAGGTTACAGAGGATAGTTGATATGACCGGAGTCAGCGTAGTCGATGTTGATGCGAGCAACGTCTCCGAGCACGGTTTTTTCTGTGTGAGGAAGCCCAAGTACGAAGGTCACGGACTGAAGCTCAACTGGCTGAAGAAGAGGTTTTCCGAAGGTCTGGGGATAAAGCTTCTGCATTCGGCCACTGGGGGCGCGATGGGCTTCATTGAATACATCCCTGGTGAGTTTGCATGGAGACCCGTCGATGCTGAAGGGTATATGTTCATACACTGCATGTACCTCGGGAGGAAGAACGATCGCGAGAGGGGATATGGCTCTCTTCTCGTGAGGGAATGCGTAAAAGAGGCAAGAAAGAGAAAGATGTATGGAGTGGTGGTTGCCGCCAGCGATGGTCCCTGGCTGGCGGACAAGAGGCTGTTTCTGAAGAACGGGTTCGACATCGCCGACGAAGCGGGGCGTTTCGAGTTGCTGGTGAAACCGCTGCGGAGGGGCCCTCTGCCGAAGTTCAGGAACTGGGAATCGAGATTGAGCGGACAGAAGGGATGGAGGCTCTTCTACGCCAATCAATGCCCTTGGAAAATCAAATCTGTGAATGACCTCCTGGAGACTGCGGGGGAGAGGGGTCTCGAATTGAAGGTCACCGAACTTGGAAGCGCCAGGGAAGCCCAGGATGCTCCCTCCGGATACGGCGTGTTCAGCTTGATCCACGATGGCAGGCTGCTTGCGGACCATTACATTAGCAAGACACGGTTTCGGAATATCCTGAAAGAGGAGCTGGGGTGAAAGCTGCGCCTCACTGTCACAGCTGAGGTAGACTTGGAGCGAGATGGAACACGAGCTGAGATTGGGCCAGGAGCTTTTCCGCGTGAAGATAGACGACAAAGGAGGCAGGGTCAGGGCCACCATCGGGGAAGGAACTCGCGAAGTCGACCTCGAGATTATCTCCGAGAACTGCCTGTCTCTGTTAATTGAGGGCAAGACCTATACCGCTTACGTGGCCCGGGACGATAACAGACGCTACGTCCAGATCGGGGGGGAGCAGTACGTCTTCGAGGAGCCGCAGGAGGAGGTCTCGGGAGTGGCCGGGGGGCCTGCTCAACTGGCCGAGACCGAGATTGGTCCCCCGATGCCGGGCAAAGTCGTGAAGCTCTTGGTCGAGGAGGAGCAGAAGGTCGCGGCTGGGCAGGGTCTGGTGATTGTGGAGGCAATGAAGATGGAAAACGAAATCAAATCCACGATCGAAGCCATCGTCAAAAGGGTCAACTTCTCCGCTGGCGACCTCGTCAACTTGGGGGATGTTATCATCGAATTGGAGCCAGCCGATAAGAGTTGACAACGTTGGCCCCTGAGAAGCAGTCTGCCTCATTACGCTGCCATTGATTGATTGCCTCCGGGATCAAACCGCCTATCTAAAGACCCGCAGAAGCTGCGAGAAGCCCAGTTGTCGTTCTGACAAATCCGCAGGACCTCAGACCTGAATTATACAGGCCAGCCGGGCCGCAAACAAATCTCCCTTCCCCCGCTACCCCCTCAAGACATTTACTCTTGCCCGATTGAGGGCCTCAAGGCGGCCAGCAGGCTACCAGATAGGTCTCCTTTCGAATAAACTCGTCCCCGGCGAAACCGATACTCTCTCAAAGGAGAGGGTATGCTTCTTGCGAACATATTAGAATCGATAGGCGGCACCCCGCTGGTCAAGATAAACAGGTTGACTTCTCCTGAGGATGCCACCTTATATGCAAAACTTGAGTTCTTCAACCCCTGCAGCTCGGTCAAAGATCGAATCGGGGTTTCGATGATAGAGGTCGCCGAGAGAGAGGGGAAGCTCAAAGCTGGCATGACCGTTGTCGAGCCCACCTCCGGCAACACCGGCATAGCGTTAGCCATGGTGGCTGCAGTCAAAGGTTACAGGACGGTTTTCACGATGCCGGAGAGTATGAGCAAGGAGCGACGCAGTCTTTTAAAACACCTCGGAGCTCAGCTAGTCCTAACTCCAGCCGAGAAGGGGATGGGGGGTGCGGTCGAGAAGGCGGAGGAGTTGGCTTCCCGAGAGGGGTATTTCCAGCCGCAGCAATTCAAGAATCCTGCCAATCCCTTGATTCACAAGCTGACGACGGCGCCAGAGATCATCGCCGATCTCGGCGATCTGAATTTAGACGCCTTCGTTGCCGGTGTCGGCACCGGTGGCACCCTCAGCGGCGCCGGTGCGGTTTTGAAGGAGAGGTACGGTTGTAAGGTCATCGCGGTGGAGCCGGAGGACTCGCCGGTCCTTTCCGGAGGAGCTCCCGGTCCCCATCCGATACAGGGAATCGGGCCCGGCTTCATTCCTGAGACCTACGATCCCACCGTCGTAGACGAGATCATCAAGGTCAGTAGTGAGGAGGCCTTCGAGACCGCAAAAGCTCTAGCGAAACAGGAGGGGATACTGGCCGGCATCTCCTCCGGTGCCGCCACCAGCGTGGCACTTGGCGTCTGCAAGAAGTTGGGCGTGGGCGCTGTAGTGGTTACCATTCTTCCTGATACCGCTGAAAGATATCTGTCGACCGAACTGTTTTCAGATTGAGGCCGTATGTTGACCACAATTGAGGACATCAAAGCCATTTATCGTAACGATCCCGCCGCCAGAGCCTTGGAGTTTCTGCTCTACCCCAGCTTTCATGCCATAACCCTTCATCGACTTACTCGCTTCCTCTGGAAGCTTGGTCTCCCTCTCATCCCCAGGTTAATCTCACAGCTGAATCGCTTCTTCACCGGTATCGAAATACATCCCGGCGCTCGCATCGGAAAGGGCTTCTTTATCGACCACGGAGCCGGTGTGGTGATCGGCGAAACCGCAGAAATCGGCGATAACTGTGTTTTGTTCCACAATGTGACTCTGGGCGGCACCGGCAAGCATCATGGTAAGCGTCATCCTACCCTGGGCAATAACGTCCTGGTCGGCACCGGCGCGATTCTGCTCGGACCGGTTGAGGTCGGCGATAACGTCAGGATTGGCGCCAACTCCTTCATAATAATGCACGACGTCCCCTCCGACTGTACCGTTGTGGGCACCCCCGCTCGGATTGTCAGAAGAGATGGCTTCGAAGTGAACGAGGAGTTGCCCCGAACCGAGCTCCGGATCTCCACCCTGTTGGCTGCAGATTAGAATCTACTGTCAGCTCTTGATAGAAGCGCAAACAGCTTAGATCGAAGCCCTTATTTCAAAACCTCGCGCAGCTACAGCACCTAATCTGTTGTCGAGATATCACCACGGGCTGGACTGATAAATTCTTAGGCGGAGGTTAGATGCCGCTTCCGAGGTCGATTATGGCTTTCAGTTTGAGCTAAGTGGTCTCCGATCAGAATCTCAGCTCCATCCAGATTCCCAGCTCCCGGACGTGGTGTTTGGTGCCCTTTTTCTTGTCGTTGGTGTCGGTCCAGCGCATGCTCATCCCTCCGGTGACGGAGTTGGAGAAACTGTAACTCGCCTGTGGCCGCAAGGAGAACTCGATCCTATCGCTTTCGGTGTTGAAGGGCTGGCCCGGGCGAGCGGTCTTGGAAACGCTGTGAGAACGGGAAGCATCTAAGTTCAAGGTCAGAGTGCTCTGAAATCTGATTCTGCCGAACAGAGGCAGTTTTATCCCCTTGGGAGATTTGAAGCTGTATGAGAGACCGAAGTTGACCGAATTGTTGGAGTTTAAGGTCGTCACCCCGGAAGAACCGGGACGCAAATCCTCGCTCTTGCTGTTGCTCTTCTCCATCCTGAGGGAGGTCCTAACTCCGTTTTTCCAGTTCAAGGACCACGAGAACAAGGGAGAGTAACGGGTGGAGATGTCCTTTTTGTTCAGTTGCTCGGTGTCGGGATTGGAGGTCTCGTCCACCTTCTTCGAATATCCGCTGGAGAGAGAGGAGCTGGAGGCGATTTTCTGGAGAAGGCCGATTTTCTCCACCCCGGTCAGACTTATGTTTAGATCCGGGAAGGTGGTGCTGACGGTCCGGGTCGGCTCCGTGGTCGACCTGCTGGTGTTTTCGCGGCGGGAGTAGCTGAGATCCACGTCCATGGAGCTGAAGGGCGAAAAGCCAGAGCGGAGACTGTAGCTGTCGGTGAAGGAGCGAGAATCCCTCTGCCCCCTTTGTTCCACCAGTTTCCGGGGAACTTCCGGGTCCTCCTTGAAGCCCAACTGATACGCCAAGCCGGGTCGCTCCGTCAGCCCCGAATAGGCGAAGCTTTTCTGGCGGCTGAAAGTACCCCTTATGGGGTCGACGTTTTTGGCGATATATTTCAACCTCTCCCAGATCCATGCTGGGCTCCCAATGAGGTGTTTTTTCTGAGGCTCTTCCTCTTCAGCCTTTCGGTCTCTGCTGGTGGGGCGAGCTCCCCTGAGAATATTCTGCCAGTTGAAGGAGACATCTACACTTCTGGTGGTGCTGTTGTCGATGGAGCGGGTGCTGTCGGGATATTGCCTCAGATCGGAATTCTCGTGGTAGCTGGCCGAATAGCTGAAGCGGGTGTCGAAGAGGGTGGTCAGTTTCGGCTGATAGGACAGATCCGCCGACTGGGTGAAGTCGAACTCCCGCCCCAATTTCAGCTTTTTGGGGTCCCAAGAGAGCTGGAAGTCGGGGCCGGGACGGATGTCTCTCTGGCTTTTGGCGCTGTAAGTGGTGCGGATGCACTTTACCGGGGAGTAAGTGCCGCTTAAGTTTAGGGTAAGATCCCGATTGTAACTGTACGTCTCGGTGCCGGCTCTGCTTAAAGAACGGTTCTTGGTGGAGTTGACGGTCCCACCGAATTTCAAGCTGGAGGGGAAATACGAGAGTCTTTGATCTGACAATTTCTTCAACATGAAGATCGATTTGGTCCACCCGAAGATTGGCAGCGCCTTCTCCTTGCGAGGGGAGAGATCGTAGTTGCCGGTGAAGGTATACCTGAATAGCTTGGAGGCGGGTATGGTCGGGTTGCGGCTCTTCGATTGCGACCAGGAGTAGCTGGTGCTGATGCGGTTCAGAGTCAGGTCGGTCAACCAGTGGGCGCCCTTTCTGCTCATGCTTTCGGAGATGTTGAAGGTGTAACTGGTGTTCTCGGTCCTCTCCGAGTGGCGCAGCTGTTCCGGCAGGACGATGTCCGACCCGGGCTTGAGCCGGGGCAACTGCAGGGTGTTCGACCACGAGCCCGACACGGGCAGGCTCACTCCCCAACTTGGGGGCAGGAACTTGTGAAGATTGAGGCTGGCCCGCAGTTGCTTGGAGGTGGCAACCGAGCCGCTCCCCCTCTTGCTCAGAAGCCCGTGGAAGTCGGCTCCCATCCGCTGGTAGCTTGCGGAGATGGTTCCCAGGTCCGCGAGGTTTGCGGAGACCGACATTCTTCCGGCCCAGTCGGGGTTGTCTCTGACATCGGTCACTCGCAGTTCGTTCAACCACACCTCTCCGGTCAAGGCTCTTGTGGTGCTGTCCGCTACCGTCACCCCGACGATGAACCATTGTATCTTCGATAGGGAGGGATCCCCGTGTACTCTGTAGCCGGTCTCCAGGTCGAGAGTGTCAGCTTGAGAGAGGGGAATGGTGTCGGGGAGGTTCATCAACATGTAGTTTTTGAGGGCGGTGATCTCGGCAAAATCGATCTCCATGAAGTTGCGCTCGTCCCAGGGCCGCGAGGCGTCCGAAGAGACATGGAGCGGGGTGCGAGATTCATAGTAGTTTAAGGTGTCCTGACCCATGCGGAAGAAGAAGCTCACCTCCTCGGGGGCGAAATCACCCAAACCGGCCACGAACATGGTCATCCTTCCGTAGTTGGTGTAATCCTCAGCGGAATACATGAAGCGATAGGCCTTGGCGGTGTGCCCGGGGTAGAGGTTCTCGAACTGCAGAACCAAAGCCTCCTCCTTCTCCCTGACCCTGGTGGAGCGGTCGAGCTCGCCCTCTATCCCCGGCGGAGGGATGTAATCGGTGTTCTCGTGAGTGTTTTTGGAGGTGACCCCGAAACGCATCCCTAATGGTGGCGAGAGTGAATCTGCAGGGGAGATCCCGATGTCCTGCCACTTGTTCCCCACCAGTTCGATGGTCGCCACCGACAGCCCGGTTGAGTCTTCAGCAGCGGAAAGCCACAACCTGGCAAACTCGATATAAGCCCAGTCGGGGTTCCCGACCTTGTCGTAGAGGAGAGAATCCTGGATGGGGACGCGGTAAAGCCGCCAGCCGGTGGAGGTCTCGTCTGCCAGGAACTCCGGCTCGGAGAGATCTATGGAGAAGCGGAAGTAGCTGTCTTCGGTGTCTAAGCCCCCGTTGTTGTTGATGTCTTCGGTGTCGGGACGCCGACCGCGGTCGGGGTCCTCGCGGTTGTTCTCGGTGCCGTTGATGCGGGAGTAGTCTCCTTTGTCGTCGTAGTTCCAGTCGTCGCCGCGGGGGTCGGGATTGGTGTTAGGGTTATAGCCCGGCTCGCTGGGGCTGAAGAGCCCGTCTAAGCCGGTATCCTCGTCGTCGTCGAGAATCCCGTCGCGCTGACCGTTTCGGAGTTGATCCTCAGTGTCCAAGATGCCGTTGGCATTGAGGTCCTCACTGATTCTGCCCAAATCCACGTTGAGAACCAACCTCTGGGAGGGACTATGCGGCTTCAGCCAGATCTCCAAGAAGCGACTTAAGGTCTGGTCTTGAGCTCCCACGAAGAGGGAACGCATAAGCCCCGCCCAGGAGGTCGAATCTTGGGGGAAATATTTCAAGATCAGGATGTTGGTGCGGTTGTCGGCCTCCCGCACCTCCTTCTCAGGCCAGACGTCGGTGATCCGTATCTGGTCGTAAGGATTATACCACCACAGCGGGGCTCTTAAGCTTTCGTCCTTATCCGGTGGAGGGGAGGAGATAGTCCAGGCTCCCCGCCGGATGGAGAGGTCATTCCAATCCCGGCTCCCCTCGAAGTCGTCGATGTAGGCTTCATTTCGAAGGTTGGGCTTGGGACGGCTTTGAGCGAACTCTGCGGAGATGTCCACGCTGGAGGGAACCTCAGTCTCCACCAGAGGTAGAGCATCCACCATCCTGGTCAAAAAGCTCGGCTCGAGTTTTAAGGAGAGGTCGGTGTCCCAGACGAGGTTGCGGCTGGGCTCTCGGCCCACCCGAGGGCGATGCTCTCCAGCGGTTTCCTTCTTATAAAGCGCGGTCGCCCCGATCCAACTGTTCTCCTTGAAGTTGTACACCGTTCGGATCCCGAAGAGGCTTTTTTTCTCCGGCATGAAAAATGGGGAATATTCATAATCGACGGAGATGTTGGCGTTGGGATCGGTGGCCTCCTCGGTGAGGAAGGTGATCTGCCCGAAATCGTAAGAGATATTGTAATCCTTACCGCGAACCAATCTACGGCCGTTGAGCTTCACCACCTCGGAGCCCTCGATGATGTTGGTATGGCCCAGAGAGTATCGGGTCTCCCGAGAGCTGGTCTTGATGTTGAGATAATAGGTGCTGTTTTGCTGTGCCTGCCCGGAGCCCTCTCGGCTCTCGTAGATTGCGGGGACCTTAACCTCCAGGATGTCCTCCGGCCGGCCGGTGAAGCTATGGTCGGTGTTAAAGGGGGTATAGTGGGGAAAGACCACCACGCCGTGGTAGAAATCTACCCACTGGTAGTCCACGATTCCGTCGGGGTTGGGATTGCCGGCCTGGTCTTTCAGATCCAGTCCCAATATCTGGATGTAGGGGACGCCACTTTGCTCCTCGGGGTCGCTTTCAACATTCTCCTGTCCGGCGGTGCCCTTGTATATCTTTAAGTCGAAGCCCTCCCGGCTGATTCTGGTGCCTCCCAAGGAGTAGACGTTCCTCCACTCGTAGTTCCAGGTTTGAAAATCAGGGTCGGGGTTTTCGGGCTTGATCAACCTCAATACCAAAGTGGTATCCTGAAGCAGGGTGGTATCCGGCTTGTAGTCGAGATTGCCAGCGATGATGGTATCGATTGCAGTTCCAACTTTCCGCGCCTTTTTAATGTAGGCCCCCAGTATGTCTCCCGAGGATAGGGAGCGGTTCAGGATCACGTAAAGCTGTTGGTTGGTGCTGTCGATGGCGACCTCGTAGTCGAGGGATTCCAGCCGGCGGAAACGGTTATACTCGAATTCCACCCGAGATCTCTCGGCCTCGGAGATATTGGGGGTGGAGTCGGGATTGACGCTGGCTATCCCGTGGAGGTCGTTCTGCTTGACCTGGTAGTCCTTGAGGTAGAGCTCCAGCTGTATTAGGGAGTCGTTGCCGGTGAAAAGCACCGGATCGCTGGTGGGTCTGACCGGACTGGTGGGGCCGATGTAGAAGTAAGTCCTCTTTAGATACTCATAATCCCGCACCGGCCGGGTCTCGGTTTGGGCGCCGGCGGTGAAGGTGGTCTTCTCCGTGGAGCCTTTCTCCTGGCTGGTGATGGCGGTGATGTCCAAATCGCCCACCTTGGCGGTGGCCTTGATTCCGAAGAGCCCTTGAACGTTCTCGGAATAACCGACAAACTGGGTGTTGGGCAGGGAGAGATTGGTATTCCCCATCTCCACGCTCTGGACGATTTCGTCCTCTTCGCCCTTGTAGCGGATCTCGATGCGGTTTGCCAGCTCGGTGTCTCTCTGGCTGTCCTGATCGACTTTGACGGTGACCTTGCTCCCCACCGTCCCGGTGATGGTGAACTTAGAGGTCTGCTCCATGTGCAGCTGGGGGAACTTGCTCTGACGCACCATGGCGGTGGACTTTACCCCGCTGTCCCACTCCGACCTGCCGGAAAACGAGATTCTGCGGTAACCGTTTACTCGCAGCCCCGGCCCTCCCTCTCCGATGATGCTCCTCACCGCCTTGGGGAATTTTATGGGGATCTCATAGCTGATAAGCCCCTCCGCCTTCTCTTCCTCCTCCTTGGTCAAACCGGACTTCAAATCTTGCCGCCAGGCCTTCTCAGATTCGTAGCTGTCCTGAAGGGAGACATGCCGGTCCAGGGGCAGATAGCTGTCTTTGTACAGGCTGTAGGGACCCAGCTTTTCACTGAGGGTCACCCAGCCGGTTTCGTAATCTGTCTTGACCTCCCTTCTGAGGTCAAGTTTGAGCTTGAGGTAGGGAAGGCGGTGATGGATAATGGAGAGACCATAGGTCTTTTGGGTCTCAGTGAAAGGCAGGTATTTGATACTCTCGAGATTCAGCGAGGCCTTCAGGTTCTGAAAGGAGGTCTCCGGCTCCTGCACCTCCTCTTGGGCGCCGGCGCTGCCACTGAGCTGGATAAGAAAAACCGCCAATAGCCACAAGATCGGCACAATCTTGACGGAGGAGGTTTTTTGCCTCAGAAGAGTCATTGTCGAAAGGCCTAAAGCCTTATCCCGAATCAGATCCTATAGATCTTTAGCTATTTCCGATAATGCCTCCTCCCGTTTGGTTAGTTCGACAACATCTCAATAGACTATAATGGACAACTACTTATACCAGTTAAGTGGCCTCTGGTTCTTCTCCGAGGAATACTACTTCTGGCTCCAAGAGGTATCCAAATCTCTCTTCCACTCTCTTCTTCAGCATCTCCGCTAGTTCTTTGACCTCGGAGGCTCTTGCTCCGCCGCGGTTCACAATGATGTTGGCGTGCTGTTCAAAGACCGCGGCCTCTCCCACCGCCATTTCTTTGGCGCCTACCTGTTCCAGCAGTTTCCCGGCGTGTATGGTTCTGCCTTCATCTTTGATGTTTTTGAAGAAGCAACCGATACAGCCCTGGTTTTGTGGATGCTTTTCCCTTCGAAGCGCCCGGACTTCCTCAGTTTTCCTTTTTACCTCCTCGGCCGCTTTGCTCTCCAATTGAAAAGAGGCTGAAATGAGGATGTCTGCGCTTCTCTTGAGCTTGCTGGAACGATAATCGAACTCGAAATAGTCCCGATCCACGGTTTCTAGTCCTTTATCGGGGTTGAAAACGACGGCTCTTTCCAGGAGATCTCCGATAGATTTTCCGAAGGCCCCGGCGTTGCCGAAAATCGCGCCTCCGACAGTACCAGGAATCCCGGCCAGGAATTCCAGTCCCGAAAGTCCCAGCTCGGCGGTTTTGCCCACCAGCTCATTCAACCAGAAGCCGGACTGAACTCCGGGGTTCTCTCCGTCGGTCAGTAGCGCCGCGCAGCTATTCTTGATCACCAGGCCCCGGAAGCCGGCGTCTGAGACCAGCAGGTTTGAGCCACCTCCCAGGATGAAGTATTCTATCCCCAGAGAGCGACTGACCGAGACGGCCTTGATCAATTCCCAGGGGCTTAGAGCCTCGAAGAAGAAGTCCGCCGGCCCGCCGATCCTGAAGCTGGTGTGGGGTGCGAGGGGGAGATCAAATTTCACGCCCACCCCAAGGTTTTCAAGCAGACTCTCTGTTATGCTCTCCCGGGACTTCATTTTCCAAGAAAAAATAAGTCTTTCCCCTCAAAAAGCAAGGTTTTTTATTGAACTTCAGGAGCCGTAAGCGGTTGAGAATCAACCGTTCCTGCTGAGAGACGGGTTTTGTAGTAATCGAGCAGTCACCTCCAAGTCCGAATCACCAATCACCAATTCCCGGCCAAAACAGCTCAATACCGCTCAAACCGATATTATTTCCGCGGATTCTAAGGCCCCTTTGACTTGCTCCTCTATCTTCAATCCACTCTCGATCTGTTCTATGCTTTCGAGATCGGCTTTGGTCTCGGGGTGTCTGTCGATGAAGAGGGAACAGCAATCGCTGTACGGCAGAATTGAGGTTTCGTAAGTTCCGATCTGTTTTGCCATATCGACTATCTCTTGTTTGTCGTAACCGATGAGGGGGGCAAAAACCGGATGCTTCGCCCTCTTGTAGATAACGTTCAGATTCTCCAGAGTCTGAGAGGCGACCTGACCTAAGGAGTCCCCCGTCACCAAGCCGGAGGCCCCAACTTGACCAGCAACCAGATTGGCGATCTCGAACATCACCCGGCGATAGACGATCATCCGGTATTTGCTCGGAACAACGGCAATGATCGCCCTCTGAATCTCCTCGAAGGGAACCATGTAGAGCTTCGCCTGCGGTTGATACCTCTGCAGAATTTGGACAATCCTTCTGACCTTGTCCTTGGTTATGTTTGTCACCTGCGTGAAGTTATAGAAGTGGAGGTAGATTATCGAACTGCCCCGCCTGAGCATTCTGTATGCCGCCACCGGGCTGTCGATGCCGCCGGAGAGCAGAGCCACCAGCCGACCAGCGGAGCCGACGGGCAGACCTCCCGGTCCCTGAATCCTTTCCGCGTAGAGGTAGGCCTCTTTCTCAGCGAGTTCAACGCTGAAGGTGATCTCCGGATTCGTCAGATCCACCGGCCAGCCTCTCTGGTTTAACACCTCCCCCAGGATTCTGTTGACTTCAACTGAGGTGAAGGGGAAGCGCTTGTTGGAACGCTTAGTGTCGACTGCGAATCTGCACGGCTGATATGATTCCGAGAGTTTTAAGAGGTGCTTTTTCATCTCCTCTATGTCCAACTCCGAGGTGACGGCGAAGAACAAGTATGAGATTCCCGGGATCAGCTTCAATCTCTTCCTGAACTCCTGTTTGTCCTTGTCCGCCTCTGCAGAGATTACGACCTTCTTATGCCCCCGCTCGATGGACTCGTATTGCAGCCCCTTGAGAGCGACCCCTATGTTGTCCACCAGTTTCCTCTCGAAGAAACTGCGGTTCTTTCCCTTAAGGCCAATTTCAGAGTAGTGAATTACAATCATTGTGGTTGATGGACGCTCAGTTAGAAGAGACCTCTCGCTTTTTCACCTCTCAGATCATCAACCTAAGAATACAGAATAAGGAGTGCCAGAGTCAATCCTTGTGTTTGTCTGCTGTCACTGCATAAAGAAAGGGCGGGGAAGTGTTCCCCGCCTCACTGGTATGGTCGCAACTAGTATTCTTACTGTAGCGGAAACCTTCAGGTTTCCACGGAGGGTGGTGGCCAGCGGATGGAAAGCTAAAGCTTTCCGCTACTTCACTAGGATCATTCTCTTCGTCTCGATGAAATCACCAGCCGTCAGCATGTAGAAGTAAAAACTGGAAGAGACGTCCGAAGCATCCCGGCC
>LIZU01000031.1 GCA_001302725.1 candidate division Zixibacteria bacterium DG_27 | reverse complement strand
CTGTTTTTCTTGTTTCTGACTGTGTCGTCTGTTATATGTAGCGGAGCAGTTTCGATAGCAGAGGAGGGAATTATCATAACCGTAGTTTACGACAATAACCCTTCAGTTGAAGGTCTAAAAACCGGATGGGGCTTTTCCTGCCTGGTGGAGGGCTGCGAGAAGACTATCCTCTTCGATACCGGCGGAGACAGCGCGACCCTACTCTATAACATGGAGAAGTTGGGGATAGACCCCGCTCAGATCGAAGTCGTTTTTCTCTCCCACATCCACAGCGATCACACTGGAGGTCTGGAGGGTTTCTTAAAGAAAAACACGAAGGTGGATGTTTTTCTCTTACCGTCATTCCCCTCCAACTTCAAAAAGAGAGTCAAATCTCTAGGAGCCGACTACGTTGAAGTTGGTGACCCCACTGAGGTTTGCAGAGGTGTATTCTCCACCGGAGAGTCAGGAGACGGCATTAAAGAGCAGTCCCTGATTGTTCAGACGCCGAAGGGGTTGGTAATCATCACCGGCTGTGCCCATCCCGGGATAGTGGAGATCATCGAGCAAGTCAAAAAGTCGTTCAAGGAGGACGTCTACCTGGTCATGGGGGGATTCCACCTGGTTTCAACCCCCGAGAGGGAGATAGGAGGAATCATCCAGGACTTCAGGCGTCTAGGAGTTATCAAATCCGCCCCCTGCCACTGCAGTGGGGACGAATGCCGAAGACTGTTCGAGACAGAATACAAAGAGGATTTCATCAAGTTGGGCGTCGGCAGTAAGATAAGGGTAGAATGATAATCTCGGTCGCCAGCGGGAAGGGTGGCACCGGAAAGACCACCGTCGCCGTAAATCTGGCCCTGTTCCTCGCAAGGGAGAATTCCGCGAAGGTGCAACTTCTCGACTGCGACGTCGAGGAGCCGAACGCCCATCTCTTCCTGAAACCGAATTTGGAGAGCTCGTGGCCGGTAAGTATCCCGGTTCCGAGAATCGATAAGAGCAAATGCACCTACTGCGGGAAGTGCGCTGAGGTTTGCGCCTTCAACGCCCTGGCAGTCCTGAAAGATCAGGTATTGGTCTTCGACCAGCTCTGTCATGGCTGTGGCGGTTGCGCTCTCCTCTGTCCGGAGAAAGCAATCACGGAACAGGATCGGGAGATGGGGATCCTGGAGACGGGCAAATCCGGCTCCATCGACTTCGTCCACGGTCGCTTGAACATCGGGGAGGCGATGGCCGGACCTCTCATAAGGACGGTCAAGGAGAGAATCGATCCTAACAGCGTCACCATAATCGATGTCCCTCCGGGCACCTCCTGCCCGGTAGTGGAGTCCGTCAAGGGAAGCGACTACACCCTGCTGGTGACCGAGCCTACTCCATTCGGCTTAAACGACCTCGAACTGGCGGTCGGACTCGTCAGAGCACTTGAAATTCCCACAGGGGTTGTCATAAATCGTGCCGACCTCGGGGACCTCAAGGTAAAGGAGTATTGCGAAAAAGAGGCCATCCCCGTCCTGAGCGAAATACCGTATGACCCTAACCTCGCCCGGCTTTATTCCAGAGGCGTTGCCATTCTTCACCGGGAGGAGAAATATCTCCGGGTTTTTGCCCGAATGTGGAGTTTGATAGAAAGCCGAGTCGAAGTCGAATCGCAGACCAAATCAAGTGGTGCCATCGTCTCAGGAAATGGCCACGAAAATGCGTTGTAAACGCTTTGCCTTTTTTTGCCTTGACAGTCGTCGGAAGAAGCCGTGAGAAACCAGCGTAAATGATGGCAAGGTCTTTATGTCGGAGTTAGTGCACATTCTGAAGCATTCGGTGGTCATCACCATCTTCGTCTTCGGAATGATGCTCATTACCGACTACCTCAACGTCTTAAGCAGGGGGAAGATGGCCAGCCTGATTCGGGGCGGGCGGTGGCGCCAATACACCACCGCCTCCTTTTTAGGGGCCACGCCGGGTTGTCTGGGAGCTTTCATGAATGTCTCTTTCTACGTCCACGGGCTTATCGGCTTCGGCGCCATAGTTGGTGGGATGATTGCCACCTCCGGAGATGAGGCCTTCGTGATGTTGGCTCTCTTCCCCAAGACCGCCCTGCTTCTTTTCCTGTTGCTTTTTGCTCTGGGGATAGTCTTGGCGTGGTTGACCGATAAGGTGGCTCCTCTTTTCAAGGTGAAACCCTCAGAGGAGTGCGAAGTTGAGTTAGTTCACGAAAGCCACGTAGAGGGTCAGCTCTTTGGCCCACAAGCCTGGAGGAGGGCCCTCTCATCCTTCGGCTTTCGGTTTACGCTTTTCTTCTTGGTGATCATCCTTGTTCTTTTGGCTGTCCTTGGACTTCTTGGGCCGCCCTCCTGGAATGTCGAGAGAGGATTTCTGCTGACCATACTGTTGATCATCGGCGTCACTACCGCTACCGTTTCTGACCACTACCTCAAAGAGCATATCTGGAGGCACATCATAAAGGAACATCTGTGGCGGGTTTTCCTGTGGACTCTGTTTGCTCTCCTGGTGGTGCAGCTGGTTTTGCACTACTGGGATTTGGGATCGTTCGTTGAGGCTCACATGGTCTGGGTATTGGTTCTTTCGGCTCTGGTGGCGGTGATCCCGGAATCGGGGCCTCATTTAGTCTTCGTGATGATGTTCACTCAGGGTCTTGTCCCCTTCTCGGTGCTTCTCACCAGCTCCATCGTTCAGGACGGGCACGGGATGCTGCCGCTTCTCTCCTACAGCGTCAGGGATACAGTCAAGATAAAGCTATTCAATCTGGTCTATGGGCTCTTAATCGGGGGTGCCTTATACTTAATCGGATTGTAAGAAGATGAAACAGCTCACGGTCATAAGCGGAAAGGGAGGCACCGGCAAGACCATCCTCACGGCCTCTTTTGCGGTCTTGGCCAAAAAGAAGGTGATGGTGGACTGCGATGTTGACGCCGCCGACCTCCATCTTCTACTCCACCCCGAAGTCAAGGAGACACACAGATTCGAGGAGGGGGAGAAGGCGGTGATCGACCAGGGACTTTGCACCGAGTGCGGCCGCTGCCGGGAGGTGTGCAGATTTGATGCCATACCCGAAGACTACGTTGTTGACCCGATAAGCTGTGAGGGCTGCTGGGTCTGTCATTATACCTGTCCGGAGGAGGCAATCCGGATGGAGAAGAATCTCTGCGGGGAATGGTATCTTTCTGACACCAAGTATGGCCCCCTGGTCCACGCCAGGCTGGGGATTGCGGAGGAGAACTCGGGGAAGCTGGTTACTCTCGTCAAACAGAAGGCGAGAGAGCTGGCCTCAAGTGAGAAACTCGATTTGGTCATCATCGACGGGCCACCGGGGATCGGCTGTCCGGTTATATCCTCCCTGGCCGGGGTCGATTTGGCCTTGGTGGTCACAGAACCGACCATCTCCGGAAGTCACGACTTGGAACGGGTTATCGCAGTTGCTCACCATTTCGGAGTCAAGACCGCCGCGGTCATCAACAGGTATGACATCAATCCCGAAATCTCGAAGGATATAGAGGACTGGTGTGAAAATAGAGACATCCCGGTATTGGGAAAGATTCCCTTCGACAGGGTTGTAACCGAGGCCTTAGTTGCGGGGGTTCCTCTAATAGAATATTCGCACAATAGTGTCTCAGAAAAGATAGAGGCGATCTGGAAGAAATTGCTGTCTCTATGATTAACCGAATAAATATCATTTGAGCACCGTGAACCATCAACTATGAACCAGGAACCATGAACCATAAGTCAATGACGGAGTCGCGCATGAAAGTAGCTGTCGCTTCGAACAACGGCGAGGACATCTCCGCTCACTTTGGCAGATGTGCCTGTTTTGCGATCTTTGAGATCGAAGACAAAAAGATCGCGGGACGGGAGATACGCCCCAATACCTTCACTCCCCATGCTCGGGGACAGCGTCCCGGAGATGGGCACCCTGGGGGTGGGCCCAACCACGGTTCAGTAATCCAGGCGTTGAGCGATTGCGAGGCGGTGATAAGTTATGGTATGGGTTGGCGGGCCGGACAGGCGCTCCAGGAGGTCGGAGTTCGCTCATTCGTTTTAGAGCAGGAGGCCACCGCCGAGGAGGCCGTCGGGCTCTTCATCGCAGGGAAGCTGAAAGAGAACGCCAGTGGCTTCTGCCGCGGCGGACGCCACGGATAGATAGCCCCGTTTGCGGTCCAGAGTCAGCTCAACTCTGCTGGTATCGGACACCACTATCCGATACCCAAAAGGTCACGGATGAGGGCATCCGTGACCAACAGGATTAGTGATTTCTGGGAACCTGAAGGTTTCCGCCACAATGTCATATTAGGCGGAGATGAAGGCGTAGGCCTTCAAAGTTCTCTGGCGGTGGCGTCAGATGCCTTACGTGACGCTGGCTGACAGTAGAGTTCGGCGGCTTCAGTCCGCATTAGAGAGAAGGAAATTGGAATCATCGTTCACGGAGGAGGTGATCTTCATCCTGCAATCTTTGAAGAGGCAACTGTTTTCGACATCATGCAGTAGCCTCTGCTTCCGCTCTTTCATCTGAGGTAGGGACTGATATTCGGAGAAAGTCATCTTGGAAAGATCGCCCTGGGGAGGCACAAAGAAACAGGGACGGCAGAGCCCCTGGGGTTCAACATAAAGGAAAGCCCAGGGCTGAATGCAGAGAGTGCTCGCCGACTTCTTGCGACTGCTTGAGACCTGTCTTCCACTGTCATGATCGGATACGTGAAAAGGCGCCGGTAGTAGGGCCTCAATCCCCAGTTCGGTGGCCAATTGCCTCGCTTCATCGTGATACCGGTTATAGAGCTCCGGGGAGGAGGATAGAGTTTCTTTCGAGAAGTCCATGGCTGCTCCCCAATCGGTGAGGTGCCGAAACCTCACGGTCGAACCGCCGAGTGATTTGGCAAGCTTGAGAAAATCGCATATCTCGGTTAAGTTGCTGCGGGTTAGAACGTAATTGAAACGTATCGCCGGGTGTTTTGCCTTTGCTCTCGCTCGATAGTTTCTGAGCATCTCGATGTTGCTCAGCACTTGCTCGAAGTTGCCTCCCGCTTTGTGTTTCTCATAGGTCTCTTTAGTGGCACCGTCCAGAGAAAAGATGATCTCTGACACACGATTACGAATCGAAGCCTCCACATGTTCTTCGTCCAACAGCATCCCGTTCGTTACAAAGCCGAGAAACGGAAGATTATAAGCACCGGAGGTGTCTAAGAATTGGTCGAAGTTTCTGGTCATTAGAGGTTCCGCCCCGCAGGAGAGAATCAGGATCCGGGTTCTGGGAAATACATCGCGAGCGATTTTCTCAAACAGCTCCAGCGACATCGCCGGTTGTCTCATGGAAGAGATCCTGTCAGCGCTGAAGTGGCAGCTGGGACACTTGAGGTTACAAAGAAAATTGGTATCGATCCGGACGACCAAATACCTTAATCTTAAAAGCCTCGCCACCTGTACCGCTCGGTATTTCAAGCGGTAGCGCTCAATGAAATGGTATAATCTATAATAGCTGGTCAATTTCATGAGAGTCGCTGTTACTCCGTAAGATCACAAATGCAGATCCGGACCGCAGTCTCCTCCCCCGCCCAAGGCCAAAAGGTGCCGAGAATCTCCAAGAGTGCACCGGCCTGTTGAAATATCGCTTCCACCATCACAGCTTGTCAAGATTTTTGACGAAGCCATCTCTAAGATTTTTCCTTGAGATTTGGGACATTCCGAAAGTGGACTAACTAGACAATAATGCAAATGACGAGCTTCAAAGCGGGATGCGGAGCCGTCACGGTTAACGACTTACCGATTGCCTTACGTTGTTTTTGCCGTTTAGTTCGCAAACGGATTACATTGACAAATGGAAGCATCAAAGCTAATTTCAGAAAGTGAAATTCATCTGCGACGACAACCTGGGCAAGCTCGCCAAGTATCTCCGGGTATTAGGTTACGACACCCTCTTCAAATCGGAAATCGAGGATGGAGAACTCCTCCGGATTGCCTTGAGCGAGGAGAGGATCATCCTCACCCGAGATTCAAAACTCAAAGCCCTCAGATCAGCAGAGAGAGTGATCCTGATAAGATTCTACGATCCCGCAGAACAACTGCAGCAGGTCTTTCGCGAGCTGGAGTTGAAACCGCAGAAGAATAATACCTTCACCCGCTGTCTGGACTGCAACACCGAGCTGGTGGAGATTCCCAAAGAGAAATGCACCCAGAGAATCCCCTCCTATGTCTTCAAAACTCAAGAGAGATTTCTACACTGCGAAAGTTGCGACAAGATCTTCTGGGCGGGAACCCACGTCGAGCGCCTCTCCGAGAAGCTGAGAAGCTTCATCCCCGATTAACGCTCCGAGATTCTTTTCACCAATCGCAGCTCCACCGGACCGCCTGCAGGAAGCTTAAGATGCCAGTGCGGAAATACGACCGTGCTCTGATAGTTCTTCTCGAAACCTGACTCCGACAGCGAAACCGTCTCGATCGGGAAAGCCCACAGCGTGGCGGGCACCTCGGACTCTATCGCCACCTCCAGGGGCATCGATCTGTCGCGGATACCGAAAGAGGTAGCGTCAGGCACCTCCGGGGTGGAGTTTAGTTCTGCCTCTTTTGGATGCTCTCCTTTGGCAAAGACTCTGCAGTTATCGAAGCCACCCTCCAGCATGGAGATATTGAACTCCACCCCGAATAAGACCTCTATTCTGTCACGGTGCCGATTCAGAAGGCGGTAGAGGATTTCAAATTCAGCTCTGTCGCTGGGAATGGACAAGATCTTCTCCAAACTGAGAGGTATCCACTCACTTCCCACCCAGATGTGTCCATCACGACGGAGGTGAATCCGAGTCCCCTCAGTTTGGTCCTTCATCTGCAACTTATAAGGCTGATTGACGAAGTCTCCCTTCTCCTCATACTGGCACCTCGAAAATGACTCCAGGGTCGTCCCCTTCCCGAGGAAATGATCTATCAGACTCTTGCGGTCATACCAGTCATAGAAGAGTAACTGCTCAAGTCCGGATTCTTTAACCTGCAGGCGGTCGTGGATGCTCGCCACCGCTTCCGCATCTCCCCCGGGAGCCGATTCTCTAAGTTGGCGGTGATAGCCCTCCTCTCTTCGGGTCAAGGTATCGAGGAGGTTTATGCGCTTAGGCTTGTAGTCTAACTCGAAGAGTGTGCCTCCCTTATCCGGCTTGAGGTAGAGGTTCATACTTGGAGTCTCGACTATCAGCTCATCTTTGCCGTCGCGGTCAAAGTCGAACCGGTAGAGGTCAACCCAGCCGTCTTTCTGAGGACGCAGCCTGTCGATCAACCTCTCGGCGTTGATGAGGTGCTTGTAGATGGCCCCTCGTAGGTGAGGCAGATACAATCCTCCGAAAACGCCATGCCAGTATGCACAGTTACACTGCCCCCGATATTTCTCCCGCTCGATCTCAATCAACAGCTCCTGTTCTTCAATCGACAGCGTCTCTTTCGCTATGCGATTGCTTTTCTCACCCACCCAGAGCATCTTCTTGTGCATGTTGTTCGATTCGGGATATTTCGCCAAAAAATTCCTCCAGAAACCTCCCCGAACGAAGATGTGGTAGGGCTCATATAGCTGCGCCTGTTTCAGCTTCTTCTCGAAGTCCTCGAATTTGACATAGCTTTTGCCGGGCAAAGCCCACTGCATCATCTCAGAGTAAGAGGCGGTCGGCAGATAGATCCTTCCCAGAGGGGGGGTGGCTTTTATCACCTCGGAGGCGTGGACGGTTTCGACGAGAGCCGAATTCTCCTCCAGCGCCGAAAAAAACTCCTCCACCCAACCCTCCTGAAAGCAGTGTTTGTGAGTTCCGGGCCAGACCCCGAACTTCTCCCCATCATCCCCGTAAGTTATGACGGGTTGACCTCCCGCTTGATTCAATTCCCTCACAAAGTTCACGAACTCCTCAACCGGCCTGAAGGGGATAAGATAGCGAAGTTTCTTGGAGGAGGGGAAAAGGGCAAGAGTGTATCCCTCCTCTTCGGTCAGATAGTATCCACGGAGGTTTTCCTCTTCCAGGCCGGAGAATTTGAAGTGAGCGTCATCGACGATGAGGTATTTCACACCGGCAGAAGACAGGGGCTTGGGAAGGTGAGGCTCCCACACCCTCTCGGCCAACCACAGTCCCAGCGGCTCATATCCGAACTGCTCCCGGATGAATTCGGTCAGCATCTGGATCTGTCCGAGCTTGTCCCCATCCGGGATTATGGGGAGAATCGGCTCGTAAAAACCTCCGGTCAGAATCTCAAGTTGTCCGGATCTGACCATCTCCCTTAACATCTTCAGGTACTGGGGCCGATTTTCCTTCATCCACTCCAAAAGCACCCCGGAGTAGTGGAGGTTAGCCTTGACCGTCGGATGCTTTCTCAAACACTCCAAGAAGGGGAGATAACAGCTATCGTAAGCCTCCTTTAAGACGAAGTCGAAATTCCCGACCGGCTGGTGAGAGTGGACCGCAAAGAGGAATCTGACCTTGCCTTCCCGCCCCGGCATCTAAAAGATCTCTAAGTGGATATATTTTTTGGGGTTTCTCTTTATGTCGACGACCAGCGAATCCAGATCGGCAGTGGTTTTCTTGAGGTCATCATAGAGCGATCTATCCTTCAGGAGCATACCGAAGGTTCCCTCCTCCGACTCCAACTTGGCGGTGATCGACTTCAGGTTGCCGGAGAGCTCCTCCAAAGAGGAGGTTGCCTCCGACAGTCCCCGGGAGGATTTCTCAAAGTTATCGACGGTGGTCTGGAGCTTATCTTTGCTGGCCTCCACCAGGGTTCGCATTTCCTTGGAGGTCTGAGAGAAATCATCGACGGCCCGGTTTATCTTCGCCCTGTTGCCTCCGAGAAGCTCTCGAGTCTCGTTGGTGATCTCCTCCAGATTTGTGACGATCCGGTTGAATTGCAGGGCGGTCCCCTCATTTATGACGCTGCCTCTCAGAATCTTCACCAGCTCCCGAATCTCCTCCACGGCTCTTCCGGTCAGCCCCATCACCTCCGGGATGCCGGTGTCGTAGTAACCCTTGGCGGGGAGCCCGCGGTCGAGGAGAGTGTCGGAGTG
>LIZU01000030.1 GCA_001302725.1 candidate division Zixibacteria bacterium DG_27 | reverse complement strand
CACCATGATCTTCCCTGCCTTCCTGCAAGGGGAGGCTAGAGATATGGGAACCAGATTGGGCGGATTGATTAAGCAGGTACAGACCACCGGTAATCCGGTCCCTCCTCCGGCCTGTCTGATTTTCGGGGGCGAGACTAACCTCACCAAGAAGGGCAGAGGACGAGGAGGTCCAAATCAGGAGGTGGCTCTGGCAACTGCAATCGAACTTGCCGGAGGGCAGGATTTTCTGCTGTTGCAGAGCAGCACCAGCGGAACCGACGGAGACAGCGACGTCTCCGGTGCCCTAGTCGACGGAGGCACAACCGCAAGAGCAGACAGGCTCGGCCTTGACCCCAAAGCGTTCCTGGCCAACAACGACTCTTACAATTTCTTCAGACAGACTGGGGAAACCTTTGCAACGGGGCTGACCGACACCGACGTGATGGATATCGGAATAATCTTGGTAGAGTCGCAAGTATGAGGCAGTCCTGATGTCGAATAACACGACTTCGTTTTTGACGAAGCTTGCGGCCTTTGTCCTCCTAAGCCTGCTGATTGTCCTCGGGAGCTGTTCCGGGAAAGAGGAGAGAAAGCCTGAAGCTCAAAAACCGAGGGCAGAGCTAGCGCCTCTTCCGGATTCACTTCTGATACTCGCTGGCAAGCAGCTGTTCTACAGCCCGGCGCTGGGTAGCGCCAATAAGTCGTGTGCCTCCTGTCACATTGAGGGGGAAGACCTCAAGGGGGTGGCAGACAGCTACCCGAAATTCTCCGACCTGGCCGCAAGAGAAGTGACCCTGGTAGAGATGAACAACATCTGCATCGAAGGGGCCTTGAAGGGCAAACCTCTCGATCCGGAATCGGATGCTGCCTTGGCGTTGGCGGCATATATCCGCAGTCTCAAATAGCTACTGGAGGTTTGGTTCACGGCTCTGCAAATAAGATGTTCCCGTTGCTTGTAGCGGAGAGCTTCAGCTCTCTTTTCCAGGTGGGGGTGTAACCCCCACCCGAGCTATGGAATTGTATCGGAAGCTTTAACCTTCCGTCAGAATGAAACAGAGAATGCCCACAGTCAGAGTCCTTTTGACGATAATCCTCTTTCTTGCTTTTGCTCTCACGCTGAACGTCCGGGTCCTATGCGACCGGCCAACCGCGGAGGAGATTCTCTCGAGAGTTCAAGAGCTCTTCAAGGGGATTGAAGATTACACCGTGGAGGTCATCGCCAATGTCGATATGCCGGGTCTACGGGCTCCGGAGATGAGGGCAAAACTCTACTACAAAAGCCCGGATAGGATTCACGTAGAATCGGTAGGCTTTTCGATCCTGCCCCGGGAGGGGATCGCCCCCGACCCGGGGAGATTCGAGGATAGATACACCGCTCAACTAAAGGGAGAGGAAGATTTGGAGGGCAGGTCGGTGTATCGACTGACGCTGATGCCCAAGGAGGAGTTCGAGAGGGAGTTCGAGACCGTCCTTCTTGTAGACAAGGAGACGTTCGTCGTCTGGAAGATCGAGAAATTGACTAAGGGCGATCCTTTTTTGACGGTCGATTTCAAGTATGAACTGGTCGATGACCAGTTTCTCCTCCCCTCCGAAAGCAATGTAGAGCTCGTCATGGCTCGTGTTCCGGGAAGGGAAGGTAACCTCCGCGGTCCCGGCAGAGAGAGGATTGAGTCCCTCTTTGCAGAGGAAGATGAGACTCCTCCAAAGAACGGATATGCCAACGTTAGGTTTGAGGGCTACCGAATCAATATTGGTCTTCCGGACTCGTTGTTTGAGGAGAGGGGGCAGGCAGAACGCTCCAATCATAAGAAGAGGTTCTGAGCCGAGATTTGCTGAAACGGGAGTGGGACCTCCCACGTAGATTTAGATGTCGTGGGTGTGAATCGGAGGTTTCATTCTCCGCGCATCCAGGTTGCCCTTCACCACCGGGATCTGTTAAGGCGAGTTCACAATGGAGATAAGGTATCGCAATATTAAGGAGTCGGAACTTCTGCTCTCCGAACGATTGGTGATGCGCAGTTTCAATCATCTGCGGGTGAGGTCCGGACTTAAGCCTGTCAGACATTACCCCCGGAAGGTCTGGCCGCTTGTTCGCCACATTCATGAACACGACCCTAAAGGGGGCTTTGTCGCCTCCTCCGGCAAGCGCCTGGTAGGGTATGCTTCCTGTGTGGTGAGAAGACCCCAGTGGTATCTCTCCTTTCTCTACGTGGACCCTCGCTATCAGGGCCGGGGCATTGGGAAGGAATTGTTGAAAAGAGCTCTAGAATACGGTCAAAAGAAAGGGGCCCAGATCTTTTCTCTGTGCACCTATGGTTACAACTCCACCTCTCTTGCTCTCTATTCTGCCTTCGGCCTGGCACCTCAGGAAAATGTTGTGATCATGCGGGGCGAGCTGTCCGATGGACTTCTGTGCGCCCCCCCTGAGAGGATAGACTACCGCAAGGTGCTCAGGAGAGATTTCCCGGTCCTGAACAAGATGGACAGAAAGATCAGGGGCATAAGAAGGGAAAGGGAGCACCTCTTCTGGGCAAAGGATGAAGGCCATAGTCATTACCTCATCCTCAAGCAGGGCAGACCTGCGGGTTACCTCACCATCGCCAGGGAAGGTAACATCAGCCCGGTCTTGGCCTGGGACAGAAGAGATCTGTTGAGGTTTCTCAAACTTGGGCTGAAGATCTCCCGGGAGATGGGCAACGATAGAGTTGGAGTATTTGTGGGAGGGGGGAACAGAGAGATTATACAGTTCCTGCTGCAGGGAGGTCTAAAGCTGGAGGCGCTGGTAACCGTGATGACCGATAGGCTCTTCTGCGATTTGTCGCGTTACCTGCCAGCTCACTTAGCCATCTTCTGAGTAGTCTGTTCCGGTTTGAAATTCCTTCAGCCAGTATTCGACCTCGCTCTCTGATACCGAGCTTGGTTTCTCCTCTTCTTTTTTGGCGACCTTTCTTTCCTTGAGAATTATCTCCCAGAAAGCCTCCGAAAAGAGATGCTCAACTCCCAGAGAGTTTGCCACCGCTCCGATATCTTTATAGTCGGAGGAGACCACCGTTACCTTCCGGGGTTCTGATTCCGACTGAATCATCTTCACGATCATTTGATCAGCGGTGAGGCCAGGTCTGGAAAAGATAACTTCTATCCTTGAAGGCAAGGACAATTTGTGGACTACCCCGCTCTCGGCGCTGTCGAAAACTAAGATCAGCTTCTCCTTTCTGGTGCGAATATATTCAGCCAGGATTGAGATCAGTGTCTCTCTGACGTTTTCAGCCTCGCTCTCGATCTTCTTTTTCAGTTCGGGATGAGCGTATATCAGATTGTATCCGTCGATGATTATCTTGTGCATTTCCGTTTCATTCCCACAGATCTGTCCAATCCTGCTGGGCAACTAATTCTGTTTTTACTTGTTCCCTCATCGGCATTTTGATATTTTTCGGCCATCGGGGTCACTGTTTTTCAGGATGGTAGAATCTCTCAAAGGATAAAGCTCGATGTCAAGCAAAAAGATACTTCTGGGTGCACATATGTCGATCGCCGGCGGCGTTTACAACTGTTTCGACCACGGGGAGCACTTCAAATGCACCACCATCCAGATATTCACCAAAAGCTCCAACCAGTGGAGAGCGAAGCCGTTAACAGAGGAGGAAATAGCCACCTACAAACGGAGGCAGAGGGAGACGGGAATCTCCCCGGTGGTGGCCCACAACTCCTACCTCATAAACTTGGGCTCCAACGACAAGGCTCTGCTTGAGAAGTCTAAAGAGGCCTTCCTTGTGGAAATCGAGCGCTGCGAGCTTCTGGAAATTCCCTATTTGGTTATGCATCCCGGAGCCCACACCGGCGCTGGAGAGGCGGCCGGGATTAAGACTATTGCAGATTCCCTAAGCTGGCTGCACCATAAGTCGCCGAAAGCGAAAGTGATGATTTGTCTTGAGACCACCGCCGGGCAGGGGACCAACTTAGGCTATCGCTTCGAGCAGATTGCACGGATAATCGAGAGCACCGACTCACCAGATAGGTTGGGGGTTTGCTTTGATACCTGTCACACCTTCGCCGCCGGTTATGATATTCGCACCGAAAAGGCCTACAGAAAGACCATGAGGGAGTTCGATTCCGTCATCGGACTCATGCGCTTGAAGGTAATCCACTTCAACGATTGCAAGAAGGAGCTGGGCAGCCGGGTTGACCGTCACGCACATATCGGGGAGGGATTTATCGGCGTGGAGCCGTTCGGATTCTTCATGAACGACCGCCGCTTTGCCAAAACCCCCAAGATCCTCGAAACCCCCAAGGGGGATGACGGCAGCGCGGACGACAGAAACCTCACCATTCTCAGAAACCTGGTCAGGGAAAAGAAGAAATA
Source organism: candidate division Zixibacteria bacterium DG_27 (assembly GCA_001302725.1). GTDB lineage: Bacteria > Zixibacteria > MSB-5A5 > DG-27 > DG-27 > DG-27. The sequence goes on along the minus strand of LIZU01000030.1, from coordinate 4,713 downwards.
ATGTCTGTCCAAAAGGCGAGGCGGTTATCCCTCTACAGCCTCCTTCTACTCTTAGCATTCAGTAGTCAACTACCTGCAGTTACTTTTCGAGCTGAAGTCGAAATCTCTGGGGAGAGCGCCGATGGGAGGGCGGCTCTGCAGTTGGCTAAGGGAGAGTTTTTTTGCCAGGAGGGACAGAGATTCTGCTGGTTCGGGGGAGGTGTCACTCTCAGGATTACCCTGTTTCTCCTTGAAGAGAATATCGTTCAGACGGACTTAGAGATAATCACCCTCGGCTCTCAAGGGTTCACAAAGCTACACCGCGAGAACTTGAACCTGGGGCGGAAGTTCACCCTGAAGGAGATTCCCGCGAAATCGGGAGATTATTACCGGCTGGAGTTAGTTCTAGAGATAGATGAAGAACCTCCAGGCAATCCTTATCCGCTTGGAGATACCGCCGTCTGGGGAATGGACGAGTCTATACATTTCCTCGTCCATTTTGTCCACGGTTCTCTGGGTGATTACGATTGGAATCCGGCGGTCTCTTTGCTGGAGGCGATGAATCGGCTGGGGAAGGAGGATCTGAATCTCTATTACTCGGATAAGGCTGACCTCTACCTGTGTCCAAAGAGGATTCCGGAGGGCCTCTGGCAATCCCCCACGGGTTTCGGAGTCAGACCCGCGGATAACGAGATTTTCATCCTGTACAATAAAGAACGACGTGCGGTTGGACCCGGCCCCATAAATGTCTTGGCCTTTTACAAGCTCTGGGGATATGCCCCCGATTTCGTGGTCTATGGCGCCAGTGGCTATCATGCCAACCCCCATTTCGAAGCCAAAATGCTCTTGGAAAGGGGCAGACTACGCCCGCTTCCGAGGTTTTTGAGACCCATCTACTCCTGGGGAGAAGAGCTCGAAGCGGGACTCTCACAGTCCGCAAGTTTCATCAGGTTTCTGATCGACAGCTATGGCATAACCCGTTTCAGAACCTTTTACGAGAGAAGCTGGGATCTGAGCCTCGAAAGCGGCTTCGACGAGATCTACGGTGAGGACTTCTCGCAGTTAGAAAAAGGCTGGCGGTCATTTCTCAAACAATACGTCCCAACTAAAAGCGATTTAGGTCTGTTTGCGGAGAGGCTCTTTTTCATCAGAAACTACGAGCAAGTCCTGCCCTACTGGAAACAGATGTACAGACTCCATCCCGATGGCTACGACATCTCCTCCAAGCTGGCGACCTGCTACTATTCTTTGGGAGACTACTCCAAGGCTCTGAAACTTTACAGGAACCTGAAAACGCTTCGGAATTCTTCGGCTCAGACCGCTTACATGGTGGGAAATGCCCTCTTACAACTGGGGAATCTGAAGTCCGCGGCCCAAGAATACTTATCCGCAGTAGCGCTTGATTCCACCTATGCTCCGGCTCACAAGAAACTGGGAGAGATAGCCCTGTTCAGAGGAGACCTCGATGTTGCCTGTGAGCACTTACGTCTGGCGCTGGGATACACCCGCGAGACCGAGTTTCTCTCCGACATCTATTTTCTCTGGGCGGAATGTCTGGAAAAAACGGGCGGCGGCCCGAACCCGGATTCCTTAAGACAGCTGGGCTTAATCTTCGCCAAAAACAAGATCGGAATCGACCCTGGATTAGCACTCTCCTATGTCTATCTGGCGGAGGCATACCTTCTCTCCGATTCGGTTCAGTTGGCTCTGCCGTTGTTGGAGAAAGCGTGGGAGCTAGAGAGTAAGCCGTATTATTCGGCCAGAATTCTCATCGACTATGGAAAAGCTTATGATCTCTTGGGAGAAAGAGGCAGGGCAAAGGAGTATTATCGTAAAGCGAAAAAGCTACCTTGCGGATTTCTAAATGGGAAAACAGCACAAGAGTATTTGAGAAAACCTTTTAAGCTATCGGAGTGAGAAATGCCGGAACTGCCGGAGATCGAGGTCCTGTGCAAGTATATCAACCGCTCCTTGAGGGGAATCCCGGTCGAGAGCGTCATCGTAAAACAGCCGAAATGCACCAACCTCTCCCAGAGAGAGTGGAACCGTATTCTAAAAGGAGCCTCCATCGTCAAATCCTATCCTCAGGGCAAGTGGGCCATCAGTGCCACCGACAACGAACATCTGCTGCTGTTCAATCTGGGGATGGGCTGTGACCTCTTGCTGGTGCCACAGGAAAAGCTGGAGGAAAGAAAATATCAATTCGCATTCCTGTTTGAGAACGACAAAGCGCTGCGTTTCTCGTTCTCATGGTTCGGGAACGTCCACCTCGTCCGCGAAAGTGACTTTGAGGGATATCCTCCAACCTCAAAGCTGGGTCGGCACGCCTACGGGAAGGAGTTCACCTTAGAGAAATTTAAAGATCTGCTTCAGGGAAGAAAGGGTGCCGTCAAGCAATTCCTGCTGAATCAAAAAAATATCGCCGGAATCGGAAACGCCTATATTCACGACATCCTCTTCTTAGCGAAGCTGCACCCCTTCCGAGCTATTCCAACCCTGACCGAGAGGGAGATTGAGGCCCTCCACAAGGCCATCGTTGACATTTTCTCGAAAAGCGTAAAGCTGGGCGGGGCCTTCTGGGAGTATAATATCCATGGTAGAAAGGGGCGGTATGACGCCGGCTGTCTCCTGATCGGCTACAGGGAGGGTAAGCCCTGCCCGGTTTGCGGGACTTCGGTTAAGAAGATAAAGACCGGCCCGACCAGCGGATTTATCTGCCCCAAGTGCCAGAAGCTGAAGTGAACGAACCGGAGTTGACGCAGTTGAGATCTTTCTGAGCCGCAATCTAAGAGGTCATCGTCAAAAGTGTCCTTGATAAGTTCTGTGACCTGACTGCCAAACCTTTTGCATGTTCTCATTCTTAAACAGCATCATCCTTTTCGGCCTGGCGGCGGCTGCCATCCCCCTTTTGATTCATCTGCTCGCCCGGCGGCGCTTAAAGAGGGTTTACTTCTCCTCCTTGACGTTTTTGAAATCGATGCAGAGAAGTCAGCTGCGCTGGCTGAAGGTCAAACAGCTTCTGCTTCTGATAGTCCGAACTCTGATAGTCATCTTTCTGGTTTTGGCCTTCGCCCGCCCGGCGCTGAGGAGCCAGCTTCGGGGTGTCGGCGCCGAGGCTCAAACCTCCGCGGTCGTCCTCCTCGACAACTCCTACAGCATGGCTCGGGAGACCAAGGATGGTTCGCTTTTTGAATTAGCCCAGGGGAAGACAGAGGAGATCTTAGACCTCCTTGGCCCCGGTGATGAGGTCGCCGTCACCGCCTTCTCGGACGGGATCGATTTCACACTGCCGCCTTTTTCCTCCAACAAGGAGGCACTTAAGGGGAGACTGGAGAAGCTCTCCCTCTCGTATCGCACCACAAATGTGGTGGAAGCATTGCTCGGAGCCGTTGAGAGTCTGAAAGAATCTTCTAATCTCACCAGAGAGATATATCTTCTGACAGACTTGACCAAAAGCGGCTGGCGAGAGAGAGAAAGGTTGAATCTGCTTGAAGACAAAAACAGTTCCGACCGGCCGGTGCGGTTGTACTTGATTCCCTTTCAGGGGCCGGATCTGGACAACCTCTCCGTGGGGGAGCTCGACTTCGGGAGGCAGCTAGTTCAGGTGGGAAAAAGCTTCAAATTGAACGCCACCGTAATCAACTATGCCGAGAGTCGACAGGATCGAAGACTGGTGAGCCTTTTTCTGGATGGACGCCGGGTGGCGCAGAGTGATGTTACTCTCCCGGCCGGTGGAGAGGCCGCAGTTGATTTCACGCTTCAGGTCGACACCCCGGGTCTCCACTACGGCAGGGTAGAGTTGGAAGACGATGAGCTTATTGCGGACAATTCGCGCTATTTCAGCTTCCGAATCCCGGAGGTTATAAACGTCCTCATAGTCGGAGAAAATCCCCAGGTTGTGCGACATATCCGCTGGGCGCTAAACCCTAGCTCAGACAATCGTGGCCATTTCAGGGTAAGCGTTGCAGACCCGAAGGATTTGACCCGGGAGAACCTCTCTCGGTACGAGCTTATTATCCTGGCGGGACTATCTCGTATTGAGCCGAATGTCTGGGAGGGCTTAAAGAGATTTGCTGAGGCTGGAGGGGGGCTGTTTTTCAGCCTCGGTTCCAATCCCGATTTGAGATTTTACAATCAGGAGGTTGCTGGTCCCATCTTCGGCGTTCAGATCAAGGGAAGTATCGGACAAGCCGGCGGCAAAAAGCGATTCTTCAGCTGGGAGGAGATTGACCTCTCTCACCCGATATTCTCAATCTACCGAGATCTTGAGAACCGAGATAAATCGGCCCCCTTTGCCTCTCCGAAATTCTACGCTTATTATCAAGCGAAAACCTCCCGGACAAGCCGCACCCTGGGGAGCCTGACGAGCAAAGACCCAATCCTCTTGGAAGGAGGATTTGAGAATGGCGGCAAGGCTCTGCTCTTAACCTCCAGCTTCGCCGAGAGCTTCTCGGATGTCAGCATGAGATCTTTCTTTGTCCCCTTTGTGAATCGGGCCTGCGAGTATCTGGCCCAAGACCTGTCGGCATATTTCTCCGAAGTCAGGGTGGGAGGGGAGATTCAGGTGGAGTTGCCCTCACAGGTGCCGGAAGGCGAAATCGTAGTTACCAGACCTGACGGAGAGAGGTTTTTCACCTCCGCCAAAGCACTGCCGCGAAGGAGAATGGTCAGTTTCGGGGGCACCGAGCTACCCGGCATCTATCGTTTCTCAAGCTCCGGCGAGGAGCTCGATTT
>LIZU01000029.1 GCA_001302725.1 candidate division Zixibacteria bacterium DG_27 | reverse complement strand
TCGCGGTCACAATCAAACTGCAGGCTTACCCTCACACTCACTCTCAGCTTCGGCAATTCACTTCCAAGAACGAAATTCTTCGGCCGAATCAGTTTCCAACGGTCGCTCGGGTGACCTCACCGCTAGCTCTCCGGAGGTGAGCTCGCCCGGGGGTCGATTCCATGTCGGATACGACTGGGCGAATCGGAAAGCTTCTTGAGCCTCTGTCAGTAGAAGAAGATCTCTCCATCGATCATAGTTCCTCAAAACTGTCGTGACAAGATTGTTGCACCAGTTGTCAAAATCTTGTTGACAAGAAAAATCGATTTAGTTATTAGTTGTTCGAAACGGATATGCACTTATACAAGTTCAGCAGAAAGCTAGATCGTTTTCAACAGGACCTCGCCACTTTTAAATCCTCGTACTCGCGCAACATCAAGGTCGCCACTGAAGAATTGACCTCCCTGCGGGAGATCTTCGACAGCCTGAGCGGCATCGAGGTCAACCGCGGATCTCGGAGAAAGCTGAAGCTACTGGACTCTCACCTGCAAAAGCTGGAAAAAGAGCTGTCGGCGGCAGAGTCGGACCTCTTCGAGTCGCTGTCGAAACTCTGGCGCAACTATCTGCGAATAAAGAATCGGGCCGAGGACTTAAGCAAAGAACGGCGCATCTATCGAACCCTCTATGAGCTCCTGACGGTGGTCTACTCCGAAAGGAACATCCACATCCTCTTAGACACCGTGCTGGAGTCGGCAGTTGACATCATGTCCGCGGAGTGCGGCTGCCTGGAAATCTACAATCAAGATTCCAGCCCACGATTTAAGCTCGCAAAGGATTCCACCGGAAGCGAAGTCGAGCTCAAAGATGAGAACCTCAAGTCCGCGGTCACCGAGGCGGTGCTGGCGAGTGGAAATGCGATCACCATCGGAGGTCTCTTGTCGGAAAGAGCCCCCTCGGGGGAAGAAAAGACCGGGGAGGAAGAAGAGCAGGCCGAAGAGAGGTTGGTCTCGCTTCTGTGTGTGCCTCTGAAGACCAACGATAAGACACTGGGGACGATTTATGTTCACCGGGAGGAAGAGAGCGGGGATTTCGCCGTCGCCGATTCGGAGCTTTTGAGCTCCCTGGCGGAGAAGGTCGCCTTGGCAATTGAAAACAACCTCCTCTTCTCCGAGCTTCAGGAAGAACAGGAGAAACTGATCGAAGATCTTCGAAAGAAATACGAATTCGAGGAGATCCTGGGCGCCTCCCCCCAGATGGCCAAAGTTCTCTCCACCGTGGCAGACCTCGCCGACACTGATTCCACGGTTTTGATTGAGGGGGAATCGGGAACCGGCAAGGAACTTTTGGCCCGAGCAATTCATTTCAATTCCAGCAGAGCCGAAAAACCTTTCATTCCCATAAACTGCGCCGCCATTCCGGAGACCTTGCTGGAATCTGAACTGTTCGGCTACGAAAAGGGAGCCTTCACCGGGGCCGTCAAAAGGAAGCTGGGGAGATTTCAGATCGCCAACGACGGCACCATATTCTTAGACGAGATCGGGGAGCTCTCTCCGGTGCTCCAGGTCAAGCTTTTACGCTTTCTCTCGACTCAGGAGTTTGAACCCTTGGGTTCAACTCAGATCTTGAAATCGGACGTCCGTATTATCACCGCCACCAACAGAAATCTCAATGAAATGATTCAAACCGGGGAATTTCGAGAGGACCTCTATTATCGCGTCAACGTAATAAAGATAGAATTGCCCCCCTTGAGAGAGAGGAAAGGGGATCTGGAGCTATTGACGGAACATTTCATTGAGAAATTCTCGAAGAGGTATGACCGCAAACTCAGCGGAATCGACGATGTCGCCATGGAGACCCTGTTGAGATACAACTTCCCCGGCAACGTCCGGGAATTGGAGAACACCATGGAAAGAGCGGTCGTGCTCACCAGGGCAACCCAGATAGGTTACAGCGACCTCCCGGACTACATCAAGAGTCACAGCAGCCAGGGTGATGGTGAGGTCCTCCCCAAGACCAACCGGGAATTGATGAAAACCAAGAGACAATTGTACAAGAAGACCATTGGGGAGCTGGAGAGACACTTTCTGCTCTCAGCGTTGGAGGAAGCCGGGGGGAACATCTCCGAAGCCGCCCGCAGAGCCCAGATGCAAAGGAAGCAGTTTCAAAGGCTGATGAAGAGACACAACGTCACCACCGCCACCCCGGAGGAAGACAAGGAAGCCGAAATCCCAGCCAGGACCTGAGTGCTGCGACATATGCGGCGCACGCAAACATCCCACAAGATAAGCGATTATGATAACTTATTGGAATTTTTTGCGACACCGATGTCGCACTTTTATTCTGTTGCAGCCTAAGGGGTTGCGGGCCCCGGCAATAACTTATTGACTCCGTTGATGTTACAAGGAGGGGCAAGGTCTCGAATTTCCGGCACGGAAATTGCACTACTCATTTGTGTGAGGTAATTTGCTGGGAATCATAACCTTGCTTGCATGGAGCTGAAAAAACTGCAGAACCAGATTGTGGAGGCGGCCCTAGAAGTGCAGAAAAACATGGGACTCGGATTCCAAAAGCCGGAATACAGTCAGGCTCTTGCCTACGAGTTCGACCTCCGCAAAATCGGTTATGAGAGAGAGAAGAAGATCAAGGTCCCTTACAAGGGCAGCGTTGCCGGAGAGCGCACTTTGGAGTTCGTCGTCGGCGACAGCATAATTGTCAACCTCAAGGCTGGAGAACCGCTGGCCGATACCGACCTTTCTAGAATGAGGTCTCTGTTGCGGGCCACCAAGCTCGACCTGGGGTTGATCTTAGATTTCGGGAAGGAGAGCCTGAGCATCAAGACCGTCAAAAAATGAAAACTCCTCTTTTCGAAACTATGGAAGCACTAACTTGAAAAGGCTCTAAGGAGGTGAAACTCACAGGATGGTAATGAAGAGAAAGAAAGCCACCAAGAAGAAAACCGCTAAGAAAAAAACCGCCAAGAAGACCACGAGGAAGGCAGCCAAGAGGAAGAAAAGATAAAAAAGGGATTTTATCTAATCTTGGCGGTGGGAAGCTGGCACCCTATGGTGCCAGCTTTTCCTTTGCTTGACAGCTTCTCCTTCAGAAAAGATATTGAGCCGAGAGGTGAAAACGTCTAAGCATCGGTTTGTGTATTACTATCTGCCGGCAATCGTTTATGCTGTGGGCATTTTCGTTCTTTCATCGATTCCAGGGCTCGCGCCTCCGGTGGTGGGCTTTCGGTTCTCGGATAAGTTCTACCACTTCCTGGAATTCTTCGGTTTCGGGTTTGTCCTCCTCAGAGCCTTTGCTAATTCCGACTCAACGCTGCTTTCTTCCAGATCGCTTGAAAGCACAGCTGTTTTGGGCAGCCTCTATGCATTGAGCGACGAGCTTCATCAATACTTCGTTCCCAATCGGGAGATGGAGTTCTGGGACTTCCTCGCTGATGCTGTGGGGATTCTAACGGTCTGTCTCATCTGGTGGGGCTTTAGGAGACTAAAGAAGAATCCAGGTGGTTTAGAAAAGCGATAATGACAATAGTGCGCCTCTGGTGTCGCAGTTTCTCCCTCCCATCGATTAAGAAAAGACAGAACAGGTCATCCGGGGCATACAGCGAATCACCCCGGAAGTTGACAGCTTAGTCATGTAAGGAGAGCTGCTGCTGACTGCTGCCTTTAGTCGAAAGATTTATATTGCTGTGGACGTCTAAAGTTATAAGTTTACTGATATGAAGAAAATCCCTATTGGCATCACCGCCGGAGAGGTCTCGGGGATTGGACCGGAAGTGGTGCTCAAATCTCTGGTCGCGAAAAAGCTCCTGAGGAGATGTCAGCCGATAATCATAGGGCCCCTGGAGGTCTTGCGCACTACCGCGGAGACTCTGGGGATGGAGGTGAGCTTAGAAGAATACGCCTCCGGACGAAGCCTTTTCCCCGGGGATTACCTCCCGGTAATAGATGCTGGGGCGATCAAAGCCGCAGATCTCAACTTCGGTGAAGCTACGAAGCTGACCGGCAAGAGCGCCCTGGAAGCTATTATCGCCGGGGCGCAACTGGCTCAAGCCGGAGTTGTCCGCGGTCTGGTGACTGCTCCAGTCTCCAAGAAAGCGATAAATGAATCCGGCCGTCCCTTCAGAGGTCACACTGAGTTCTTGGCAGCGCTAACGGGATCTGGAAGATTCGCGATGATGTTCGTCTCTCCGAGGTTGAAAATCACGCTGGTAACCACCCATCTTCCTTTAAAAGAGGTCGCCGGTAACATCACTTCCAAGATGATAAGTGAGAAATTGAGGCTCACCATTAAAGCTCTAAAACTGTATTTCGGAATCAAGCGGCCTCGGATTGGAGTTTGTGCTCTGAATCCGCACGCCGGGGAGCAGGGATTACTCGGCGAGGAAGAGAAGAAAATCATAATACCAGTCATCACCAGGCTGAGGCGAGAGGGACACTCTGTCGAAGGTCCCTTTCCTGCGGATACGATTTTCTCCGAGACTAATCTGAAAAGGTTTGACGCTTTTCTGGCGATGTATCACGACCAGGGATTGATTCCCCTGAAGATGGGTGGGGTGGGAAGATCGGTGAACGTCACCCTGGGATTGCCCTTCGTACGCACCTCTCCCGACTTCGGCTGCGCCTTTGAGATCGCCGGCAAAGGGATGGCAGATGCGACCGGAATGACGGAGGCAATCAACCTCGCGATAGATATGTGCCGGAAGAAAGGAATCGGGGAACAGGGGACAGGGAACAGGAAACAGGAAACAGGAAACAGGAAACGGGGAACTGATCTATGAAACGTTAACCCTTTTGAATTGCAGGGCGGTAAATTCATCACCGCCATTTCTGTGAACCGTGAACTGTGAACCGTGAACTGTGATGAACCAACCGGGGTAGCCCAGTGGCCTCTGCCACTGGGATTCTTATAGTGCCGTCAGGTGTTTCCACTTTAGGCAACTCTGTCGTCCTGGCGGCAGGCTATCGCGAGGTCTTATGACCCGTGTGCGTAGCTCCCGACAGCGCCATAGAGAATATTCCCGTCTAAACCGATAACGAGGAGGATAATTCAGAAGTAATACCAGATCGTCTCATACTCGCTCATGTCCTCGCCGAGCTTCTCCAGCTTCTGCAGGTAATCCAAGATGGGGACATCAATGCCGACATAAGACTTCTGGTGCTTGATGTTTTTCTCCCAGGGGTGGAACTCATACACTCTGGAGCCGTCCGGCAGAACCGAAATCACGTCGCGGTGTTGGTATGCTCTCAGGTAGTTTTTCCCGAGGGCCGGAAGGTTGTAAACCGCCTCGTCGGTACGGCACAGGCCGGGCAAGAGCCGGGCCTCCTCCTTCTGCTCCTGTACAAGTCGCGCAATCGGCACCCGGTAATCGACGGTCTCGTCCTTGCCCTTGGTGTTGAAGGTGTAATATGGTTCGATGCCGATGCGCTTCAAGAGGCGCCGCAAGGCCGCGGCCTCAAATCGCCTTGACAGGTAAAAGGTGTAAACATTCTGGTTGTAGACATTGACGTGGTGGCGGCGCAGACGTTCAACCGCCCTGAACATTTCTGGTGTGACCTCGTAAGGATGCTCAACGTGGGTGATCACCGAGACCTCCAGCTGCATCGGCTTGCGGAGTTCACCCAAAAACTCGGCCACCCGGTCGGTAATCCGCATCGGCAGCGTTACCGGGGTGCGGGTACCGATACGGATCCTGTCGAGGGTTTGTATCTTAGCCACTTCCTCCAAAATCCAGAAGAGCTTCTCGTCTCCCAGCGCCATGGGATCCCCACCGGTAACTAAAACCTCATGAATGGAGGGATGGTCCTTTATCCAGTTGATCGCCTCCGTGATTTTTTCATCCGAGGCCAAAGCTCCCGGTGCTAAAGCCTCATCGATCTCCCAGTTGCGCTGGCAATAGACGCATATCTGGGGGCAGGCATTGTATGGTTTCAGGATGACAATAGCTGGATAACGGCGGGTCACCAGGTCGATAGGGCTGGTATCCCTCTCAAGCATGAAGTCGAACGAACAGTATGGCTTCCCCCTGTTCGTCGCCATACACTCCACATAAACCGCAGATGGTATCACCTGGGCGCGCACCGCCCGGTCACGATCCTTACGCTTTGTGTCCATCAATGACAGATAATAGGGTGTTATCCCGAATGGCAGTCGAGCTTCCTCCGCCAACCTCAAGCCCTCTTTTTCAGACTTGGACAAGGAGATTAAATCGAATAGCCGGGTCGGCTTCTTGATAACGTTTCTCAGATGCCACGTCCACTCATCCCAATCGGAGGCATCGCCACCCAGTTGAGAAAGCACTTTTTCCCGCCGTTTCTGTCTGTATCCAACTATGTCCTCCTCCAGACCGTGCCTGAATCTCGACATCTGCTTTTCAATGTCCTCCCAGAGTCTGTCAAGCTCGCCCGATCGGGCCACGGCAGCCTCCCGGCCTTCGAGTTCTCCACTGATGTAGAAATCCCCGGGAGCGGTCCCCGGCCCCTCCCCCTTGATACCCAGGAACAGGTGATACATCTCCGCGTAGAAGCCCTCTTGCAGATCAGGGCGGGGCACGTCTCTGGCGATATCGTGTAGTGCCTGCATCACGCTGAAACCGGCCAGCTTGTCCGATCTCTGCTTGATGATGCTTTTCAAGCTCCTGCTGCAGTCTCTTACCCGAACGATCTTGCCCTCAAAGAGTGTAGTCTCGCCCGCGTAAGTATCTAACTCGTTAATGGTGATCCGTCTGTGTAAACGCTCCCTGGCGACTTCCAGGTCGACGACACTTGCAAGGCGCGTAAAGGCCTCGCTGGCCGCCTCTTTCAATACCTCCAGATTATAGCTGGATGGCCTCTCCACCTTTGCCATAATAATACCTCCCACAGACGGGGTCAGGTTGGTGTGAGAAAGTTAACGAATATGACTCCTCCACGCAACTGTAAGAGGAGGTTTTTCGCGAGGAGTTCTTACGCTGTGGTCAGGTGATCCTGACATCGATGGATGTCACCATCTCTGTAAGGGCGGTCACCAAACGAACTCCCAAGTGACTGACAGGCTTGCGGATAGGTCTATCGTGCCGGGTATCAACTGAAGCCAACTGGCTTGACATAGCCGACCTAGTCGCTGGAGTGAAATTGACTTGACAGAGGACGATAATTGAATATATTTCCGACGAAGTGCGGGAGTAGCTCAGCTGGTAGAGCACAACCTTGCCAAGGTTGGGGTCGCGGGTTCAACCCCCGTCTCCCGCTCATTCGGAGGTCGGGTGGGCCCGAAAAAGCGTTAAGGAGGAAGCTACAGGATTGCTCTCAGCTCCCGATTTTCTGATCTGAAGGCGGCTTAGCCAAGTGGTAAGGCGGAGGTCTGCAAAACCTCTATTCTCCGGTTCGAGTCCGGAAGCCGCCTCTTTCTCTTTCCATTCTCCATCTGAATCCCGCACAGAAGATGACACCTGTCGAGCTTCTCAGAAGAAATGTTGTATTAGATAGAGTCGCCAATAGATCTTAGAAGCCCTTCAGCAACTCCGCCGATGAGAGCCATTGCGGAGAGGCGGTAAGACATCAATACTCGCAAGCAGGTAAGATCGATATACGGGTCGAACCCGGATACGAGCTCCGCAGACCCTCTTTGCCCTTCGTGCGAGCTGTTACTATCAACGACAAGACAGAGATATGCCTCGGCGGCAAATCTATACTTGTGGCTGAGGAAGAATTAGTGTAATTTCACCTCACCCTTTGATAGCCGCTTGCAGCCGCGACCGGGAGGGATCTCGCATGTCATTGACTGAGATCGCAGTCTTCATCATCGCACTGGTAATCATGCTGATCGGTCTGGCCGGGGTTTTTCTGCCTGTACTGCCAGGCGCCCTTCTCATTTTCGGAGCGGCATTACTCTACGCGTTGTTGACCGGTTTTGAAGCCTTTGGTGCCAGGACCCTGATCCTTTTAGGTGTGTTGACCGCCGTAACATACCTGCTTGACTGGCTGGCAACAGCCTTCGGGATCAGGAAAATGGGCGGTTCGTACTGGGGCATCATCGGTGCGTTTATAGGTATGGCCGGAGGACTCCTTCTGGCGGGTGTCGGTGTAATCGGCTTTATCGCGGGAGCATTCGTGGGCGCCTTTCTAATGGAGCTAGTCGTCAATAGGGAAACGGATAGGGCCTTGCGAGCCAGTTTGGGGAGCTTCATCGGCTTCTTCGTCAGCGGGGTGGGGAGGTTTTTAATCGCCGTCACAATGATCGGAGTATTCATCTGGGAAGTGCTATCCTAAGAAGCAGATTATGAAGTTGCAAGTTCTGGGAGGAGCAGTTATCTTATTTGAGATAGACTTGGATCTTACTCATCGGATTCTTGAAAGGGTGAAGCTGTCATGGCTCAGGCAGCTGATGGTGAGGATAAGGGGCGTCCGCCTCCTGGCCTTTCTGAAGGAACGGCCATCTCTCATTACAGGATAATTGAAAGGCTTGGCGCTGGGGGAATGGGGGAGGTCTACCTGGCCGAGGATACCAAACTCAAACGGTCTGTGGCGCTGAAATTCCTGCCCGACTGGTTGTCGAGCAACAAGCAGGCCCGCGAGCGTTTGATCCGGGAAGCGCAGGCAGCCTCGAAGCTAAGCCACCCCAACATAGTATCGATTCATGCCATCGAGGAGGTCGATGCTCGAGTCTTTATAGTCATGGAGTATGTCGAGGGAGAATCGTTGCGAGAACTCCTTCAAGGAGCCAAGCTGACGATAGAGAAAGTTCTCGATCTGGGCATCCAGATAGCGGAAGGTCTAGCAGCCGCTCACCAGGCGGGAGTTATTCATCGGGACATCAAACCATCTAATATCCTTATCGACCCTGACGGACGGCCAAAGATGGCTGATTTTGGGCTGGCCAGAGTCAAGAGAGATGAAAAGCTAACCACGACTGGCTTAGCCCTGGGCACTCTCACTTATATGTCGCCGGAGCAGGTGCAGGGTGAGGTCGTGGATAATCGTTCCGATATCTTCTCTCTCGGGGTTGTCTTATACGAAATGGTAGCCGGGCAGGTGCCATTCAAAGGCGAGTATGAGGCCTCCATACTCTACTCTATCGTCAACGAAACGCCTGGGCCCTTGTGTGAGCATAGGTCAGCGGTGCCGGATTTTTTGCAGAAGATAGTATTTAAATGTCTTGAGAAGGATCCATCGCTGCGATATCAGAGCACCTCGGATGTCATCCGTGATCTTCGGCGAATAGTGGAAGGTGGAGCGGCAGGTGCTGAAGCCAGAAAAAGAGGAGGCGGTCAACGCACGTTGGTCATAACAGTTTCTGCGGCGCTGCTCTTGGCGGCAGCCGCAATCATCATTTTT
>LIZU01000028.1 GCA_001302725.1 candidate division Zixibacteria bacterium DG_27 | reverse complement strand
AGTTGCCTCTTGGGGCTCAGAAGGGCCAGCCTCAGTCGGGATTCTTCTCTCCCCTCCAGGGTCTGAAAAAGGGATAGGCTCGGGGGGCACTTCGATCTCCGATTCTGGTGTCCCGGGCTGTGTCTGGCTTGCGGAGGTTTGCCTCTCGGAGACGACAGTTGAAGCTTCATCCCCGGGCACCTCTCTGTCTGCCTTGGAGCTGTCAGCCAATCCTGCTTTTACGGCAGGCCTTTCAGAAACGAGGGCCTCTTTTACGCTTTTTTTCGAAGCCACAGGCCTGCTCTCCGCCCCGGGAAAGTAGTTGTCAATCCAGCTCTCCATGGCGTATCTACTGGCAATCTCCTTCTTCGCTGCCAGGGCCTTGCGGTAGGAATCAAAAGCACCGATCCGCACTCGATAGACCCAACCCACGCCGGGGACTTCAGTTTTCTGGGTATAGGCCTTATATCCACGGGAAATCATCTGGGAGGCGATATCTTGGGCAACCTCTTTGTCCGAGGAGGCCCACACCTGAACGGCATAGCCACCGGGGTCGGCAGACAGGCCCTGCGCTCTCAACAGCCCTTCCGCAGCCCGGGGTTCTGCGCTGGCGGTTTGGGGCGTAACTCCACCAGCAACTGGGGTCTTGATCTCCTCTCCAGCGACCTTCGCGGTGACCTTTTTCGCCTCAGCACTGGGTCTCTGCTCCGAATCGGTTGTAGTGGGCTTCATGGCCTTCCTTTTGGCACTTAGAGACTGCTGCGTTCGCCGGGGAGGGACTTCCGGCTCGGATTTGATAAAGAAAACATAGCCAGCACCTAAAAGAGCTGCAATTACCAGACAGCCGCCCGCCAGAACTGCCACCCTCCTTTTCGGCCTCGGAGGTGGCGATCTCTCTTCCGGAGCCGGTGGTGTCCCCTCCGCAGATGACACTGCCTTGTCATGAGCTGGCGTCACCTTCCTCGGGGACGGAATTGTCCCCTCGGGCGATGAAGTTGCCCCTTTTGGGGCTCTGACGGCCTCTCTGGCAGGTAGCGCTGGCTCTTCTGAAGACGCTGCCGCTCCCTCAGGAGATGCCGCTACCGCTCCTGCAGATGAGGTGGCCACTTGTGCCGACGGTGCCCTCGCCTCCGCGGAGGGAGCTGTCTCCTTCGGAGATGATCTTACCTCTTCCGGAGATGAATCCGCCTCTTTTGGCGAGGCCGCCATCTCTTCTGGAGAGGTGTCGGTCTCCTTCGGAGATGGCATTACCTCTTGCGAAGATGGAGCTTTTTTTTCTGTGGGCGGAACGACTTCTTCTGCCGCTGCAGTCCTCTCTTTTGGGGATGGCGGTGTCTCCGTTTGAGGCGGCACCGCCTCGGAGTTCTCCAGCTTCTCTATTGCTTTGGTTATGAGTCCCACTCTCGTCAGCTGAATCGCTATAGTCCTTTGACACCTATAGTCTCTTTCGCTACAAAATCCCTATCCGATTCAGACTCTCCCAGCCCTCCACGACGTGTTGCACCCTGATCTTTCTGGTATCCTGGAGGAAGGCGGACATCATCGCTCTCTCGCAGAGAACGTTGACCATCCGGGGTAATCCTGCGGAGATCTCATAGATCTTGGCCGTGGACTCCAAAGGGAACTCCGTGCCGGGATCAACTCTTCCCACCAGCAGTTGATGTTCGATGTGAGGTCGAATCTCTTCCGACTCCAGCGGGCGGAGACGGCACCTAACCAGGATGCGCTGGTCGAATTGTCTCAGCCTCCTCTCCCTTAACCTCTCCTCCAGTTCCGTTTGGCCAAAAAGGACGATATGAATCAGTTTCTCGCTGTCGGTCTCGAGATTGGAGATGAGTCTCAAGCCCTCCAACGCCTCGAAATTCAGCCCCTGAGCCTCATCCAAAAGAACGACGACCTTCTTTGTCTGACGTTGAGCCAAAAGAAGCAACTCCTGAAGCTCTTCAGCCAATTCTCTTTCGGTCAGATCCGCTTGAGGGGATCTTGGTACTTCTATGCTCTCCAGGACAGCCCGCAGCAGTTCTTTTGGAGACATACGCGGGTCCTGTATATGGACTATCTTCAGATCCTCTCCGGCCTGCCCAATGAAATATCTCAAAAGCATGGTTTTGCCGGTGCCGGGTTCGCCGGTTATCATGGTGAAGCCCAATCCCTCGTAAATGCCGTATCGCAGATGGTCCAAACCTTCGGCGTGCGACCTGGAGGAATAGAAGAATTTCGGGTTGGGACAGACCGAAAAGGGCGCCTGCTCGAAATCGAAGAACTGCTTGTATGCCTCCAGAAGACCCACCCGCACTAAAGCATGCTCTCCAGGTTGCGAGCGGGACGGCACCTCCCCCCTGGGGCCAAGAGACTCCCGGAAGGCTTCCCTGCCAGAGCCGGGCATGCCCGTCAGATAAGAGGCGGGTCTGCCTACGGCAGATTCTCCTTCTCTTTTGTACGCCAACTTCACCTCAGTCCTCCGTTTCGTCCAAACTAGTCACCCTGGGGGTCAGGAGGATGACCAGCTCTGCTCTCTGTTCTATGGTCTCCTTCCGTTTGAAGAAGGGGCCCAAAAGTGGCAGATCCCCCAAGAGGGGAACTTTGTGTTCGGTCTCGGTCAGCTTGGAGGTAATGAGGCCTCCGATTACAACCGTCTCTCCACTTTCTATTCCCACTATGGTGCTGGCCTCGCGGATGTCGACATTGGGAGCCCTCAAGGTCTGCTCCTGAAATTGAAATTCCGCCCAGGTGCCGATGTCGGTTACGATCGGAACCACGTGCAGGGTCACATGACCATCTGAGGCTATAAATGGAGTAACTCCCATCATCAGTCCCAAAAGCACCGTCTGCTGCTCCGGGACGATAACAGGCTCACCTATTTGCGCCCCACCCGGAAGCCCGGTTATCTCCCAGTAGTTCAAAACCCGGCCGGCGTTGATCAGCGCCGTCTGGCCGTTCATGACGTTAATCCTGGGCTTGGAGAGGACTTTGACGGTTCCGTATTGTCCCAGGGCGTGGAGAACAAGGGAGGCATCTTCGTTGGAGGCGGTGAACTCGAAAACGGAGCCGACCAGACTCAGGCTCTGACTTGCACTCACCTCCGTGGTGGCGTGATCGATCACAAAGGAACGAACCGCCGACCAATCGATTCCGTAAGATTGGGTTTGCTCTAAGGTGACCTCCACCACCTCGGCCTCGATTAACACCTGCCTTCCCAGAGTGCTCTTCAACCTCTGTATGAAGTCGGCGGCCATTTTCAGGTTCTTCTTACGATCCGTCACCGTTACCATGTTGGCGAGCTTGTTTATAAAATAACTTCCGTCGACAGAGATTATGTTCTTGATCCCCTCCTCTACCTGCTTCCAAAGGTCGACCGCGTCCTGGTCGGTGGCGGAGGTGATTTGGACGTTTCCGCTGATGCCTCCGGCCTCCTGAATCGCTCCCAGGACGTCACCCCCTATCTGAATCGAAGAGCTGATCTTGTTGGGAACATACCCCAGCTCAAAGATGCGGGTATCGATAAGTTTCACCCAAAGGGTGGGGCTATTGATGGAGTAGAGGTAGTCGGTGGGTGCAAACACCGCCTCTAAGGCCTCCTCGAATGTTAAGTCTTCAAAGCTCACACTGACCAGAGTTCTGCGGTTGACCTCTTTATCCCATATGACGTTAACCTCAGCATCTTTAGCCAGTGGATATATTATGTCCTCCAGAGCCGATGCTTCCGCTGATAAGGAGAAAAGCTTCTCCTCTAAAGCTACGATTTCCGATAAGGGGTCCAAGCCCAATTCCGGAGGTATCGGCGGGGAGGTTTGGCCGCTTCCCCTGATCTGAGAGATCGCCTCCCCTTTTTCGCAAGTGGCAAGCTTCGAAGCGCAACCGTAAAGAAAGAGGAGCAGAAAAAGCAACAAGAGCGCTCCCTTCGGAAAACCGGATCTGCTCA
The DNA here is from genome assembly GCA_001302725.1 of candidate division Zixibacteria bacterium DG_27. Lineage (GTDB taxonomy): Bacteria > Zixibacteria > MSB-5A5 > DG-27 > DG-27 > DG-27. Next base: position 5,538 of record LIZU01000028.1, on the reverse strand, counting down.
TGATTTTCCACCCTGGGTAAAACTGGGACGATTGTAGAAGAAAACACGGTTTTTGCCGGCTCTCGACAAAACGACGTTGTCTATATTGATCTCCTTTATCTCCCAGCCGTCAAATTCTTCTCCCTCATGAACCCAGCAACTTTCGCTCCCGGAAGCGATGAGAGCCTTCTTCTCATCATCCGTGATCAGAATGGCCTTGACCAAAACCCCCCTGGCGGAGGCGCCGCTCCCCTCTTTGCCGCCAGCGGATGTGGCCCCTGGCTGTAGTTGGGGAGTGGCGGTGCCGCCGGCCTCCCCTATCTCGCTCTCCAGCTCCTTGATCTCTCGCCTGAGTTTCTTCTCCTCCAAAGTGATTTTCAAAAACTCGATCTCTTTTTTGACTGCGTTGATCTTGTCCTGCAGTTCTATAACCTGCGCGTCCTCCACCCGAAAAGGGTCTTTCCAGGCTTTCAAGGTCTCAAAAAGGGGCGAGGAGGCGGCCTCTTTTTTGGGGGGTTTGGAGGCCGGCTTACGCACCCCGGGAGCGCTTCGGTCTCTCTCCGGTGCGACTTCAGCTCCACCTGAGGTCATGAACTTAAACAGAAAAAACACCAGGAGGATTGCTCCTGCTCCCAACCCCACAACGACTTTCTTCGATTTCAGACGTTCAGAAAGACCCATCTTAAGAGCCTCCGGGAACGTAATACTTAAGCTGCAACCTGAGAACCCCGGGCACGGGCACATCGGTGCCGCCGATGGTGATGACCTCGATCACGAAGGGGAAACTCCGGATTTCCCTCAGGAGGTTCACCACCTGGACATAGGAGGCGTAGTCTTTTATGCCGATTTTGATTGGCACTTCATTTACGCCGACCACAGCGGGGAAGTCTTTGCTGGCGCGTTCATTTTCCACTCGCACCTCAGCGTCGAACCCCTGCCGCAACAAAAAGGATTCCAAGAATCTCGCTATCAGGACTCTGTTGGCAACCGGATCCTGGGCCCGGGGAATCTCGCAAAGCACCTTGCCGGTCATTCTTCTCAGTTCCAAAGACTCCCCCAGCGTTCTCAACTCCTCCAGTCGCTGGTCTGACTTCGCCACCTCTTCCCTCCGTTCCCCGATCTGCGCCCGCAGCGATCTAATTCTTCCACTTCCAAAGAAAATAAACGCCACAACCATCAGGGCAGAGGCTATGATGATGGCTTTCTCTTTACCCATCTCCCCTCTGTAATTGATAGGTTAACTTGAATTCCACCTGTTTGCCGCGGACCTCCTTTTCAGTCATCCTGGCCCCTCTGAAAAGAGGCGAATGTGCGAATTTGGTCTGAGCCTCCTCCGCCAGAAGCAGGGAGCTTATCTCGTCGAATCCGTCTGCCACCCCGCTGGCTTCTCCCCGCCACACCTTCTTCACCTTTTTCAGGGTGAGAGTTTTGAGAGCCACACCCGGCGGCACCGCCACCGCCACCTCCTGGAAGACTTCAGACCAGCTCGGCTGGGAAGTCTCGATCGATTGAGAGATAAACTCCAGGGCGAGGTGTTTCAACGTCTCCTCCTTCATCCTGATCTCCCCTTTAACCCCAGAGTGGTAAGCATTCAAGTTCTGCAGACTCAAAGCCAGGCGGGAGATGACTAAGGCCAAGAGCAGAAGCACCGCAACGGAGGCGCAGGAGGACACGAGCAGAGTCTTTTTTATCTTGCGTCTCTCTTGGACCGACAAGGGAACATACCCAAAGCTGAGCTGCTCAGGCTTCAACAGGGCCAGGCCCAAACATCCGGGATGAATATACGGTATCTCCTCCATTCCCTCGAAAAAGGCCCCCGGCAAGAAAGGAATGATTTCGGCTCCGGTCTTGCGCCTCAGATTCTCCACCGTTTCTTCGGTGGTGGAGCCTCCCGCGAACACCAACCTGCTCACCTGCTCGTCAGGAAAAGTATCGCTGTAGAAGAGAAGAGTCCTGTAGATGTCCATGGCCAGGGCGGAGCGATCGGGATCTTTCTCCTCCTTGGCCACCGGGAGCTCTCGCGTCAACCGGATTTCTCTCCCCTTGAAGATGACCACCCGACTTGTGGGATAATCGATCTCCATAAAGGCTAGAGGCTTTTCAGTGAGAATTTCCATTTCCCGGACCAGGGCCTGCAAAGCCATCGGGTAGGTTGTGTATAGGCTCGGTCTGACTCGGGAGTCGGCAAACATCCCTGACAACTTCTCCAGAGTCTCTATTTTCAATCCCGCGGTCATCAGCTTTCTGGTGACTTGATTGCCGGGGGCGATCAGCTCCTCCAGCTCCTCTTGTCGGAATTGGTAGCCATTTCCAAAGGCTTTTATCACCTCGGTTTCCAGGGCCTGTCTGAGCATCTTCTTCTTCAGGTCCGGCACCGTAAAGACCTGGTGGAAACTGTTCTCCAGAGCCCCCGAAACCCTTATTTCGTCAATGTCCGCAGAGCTGCTTTTGAGAAACTCCCCGAAGACCTCACCAAGCTCAGCTATGCTGAACTCCAGTGATAACACCACCTTGAGCTTTTCTCTCTCTCTCTCAACACCAATCAGCTTGGCTTTTTTGCTTGCAAAATCGAGGCACAGAAGCATCTGCTCTCGCTCCCTTAGGGACAGATGTCATCACCGCCGCAGCCCTCGTCGGTCTTGTTGGGACCTGCGGAGTAAAACCTGTGATTGCCGGAATCCCAGCAATAGTCGGTTCCCCAGGGATCCACCAGGTGATCGGCATTCCACAGAAGCCCGGCACTGACTAAAGATCCTATCCCGCTTACCAGACCCCAGTTGGTCACTCCATCGCAATTGCCGGATGGATCCTCTACCCCACATTCCCCCCCTGGATCCTCATCCACTAGCCCATCCCCGTCATCATCATTGTCGGCTAATATGGCCGCCGCCTGATCCAGAACCGCCACCTCCTCCTCTATCTCCCGCCTCCAGGCGGTGAAAGAGGACAGCTCGCTCCCGGAGATATAAACCAGTATGTCATCGAAGCCCGCACTGGTGCCCTCTTGTGTATACTCGTTGTCGGTCAGATCCGCGTTGTTCTCCTCGAATTCCAAGTTGCTTCCGCTGGATATCAAAACCAGAGCCGTATTCCCGATGGAGCGACCGTCGACCTTGAGGGTATCTCCACCGCTGGAGGATACGTAGGCATAATACTTGCCGGTATAAATCTCGTCTCTTTGAGCTGTAGGAGGCAGGTCCAGATCGTCTACGGGAACGACGTATCCGGGATCAGGGGAGGGCAGAAGCAGATAACTCTGATAGTAACCAAGAACTGCTTCTCTGATACTCTCCATCTCCTTTCTGGTTTTCACTTCCCTCTGTCTTTTTGCAACGGTAGCGTAGAGCCCGACGACCGAGACGGTGAGCAACCCGATTATCGCCATAGCTATGGCCAACTCCAAAAGGGTGAATCCTTCGCGAGACTGCCCAGGACCTACCCTGCAAGAGGAGAGATTCATCCAATTCTCTCAACACGATAAGATGAAGCATCTTGAAGTTCGGGAGGGGGGCGCTTGCCGGTGGCAGCGCCCCCTCCGAAATTGAACCTCATCCCTCAATCGAGGAAATCAGTCGATCCAGTAGTAAACATCAACCTTCGCCGTACCGGTGTAGCTGCCGCTGGTTGTTACGATGCCGGTGGTGTCAACCCCGTTGTCGAGCTGATCGTCGATATTCTGGCCCACATCCGGAGGCAGACTTATCTTGATGTAATTGCCGTTCCGGTAAGCGACCGGCGAAGCCAAGGTGTCAGAACCGAAATAGTACTTGGCTCCGAAGGGACTTCTCTTGGACTCGTAAGCCAAGTTCTGAGCCTCGATGTCGACCCAGACGGAGTCGTCGGCATCGAAATATCCGTCAGCGTCTCCGTCCCCCGGCAGCTGCAGGAACTTATCGAAGTAGGTATACACCGCGCCGTAAAGTCCCCGCAAATCCTGTGTCTGCCTTCTGATCTTGGCGTTCTTGATCATCTGGGCGCCTCCCAGAATCGCCCCGATCAGAAGCCCGATAATGACCAATCCGATGGCCAGCTCAACCAGCGTGAATCCGGCCTCACGTCCGAACAACCTCCTCATGCTCTTCATCCTTGCACCCCTTTCGTTTTGTATTGGTGAAAGATGCTCCTCGTTCTTGCTTTCCTGTAAGTGAAACCTTTCAATCACCTCCTTTTGATAGCAGGACATTTGATTCCGCCTTAAGTGCCACATATTCGATTCCAGCAAGTTGTGTCTTTTCCCTGTCGAAGCCCGTTCCCCCTCTTGGAGAACCAAGAGAAATGCCTCGTCCAGGCCCACGAACTTTTTTTCGCTCAGGTTATCGGCTATCCATGTGCAAACTTTAGAAATTCTCCGAGGTCAAAGGCAAACTGAACTCTAAAGAAACAGACCTGAAGAATATGGCATTCCGTAAGTTAAGATGGCCGAGGAGTGCCGACTCCCTTCCCACCAAGTATTGACTGTGAGTTGGGTATCGAATTCCTGTTGCAGCTCTTATTTGAAGGACTCAGACTCGTTCAAGCTCGACGGTCATACAGGGGCTCAGTTCCGTTGCCATCCATACCTCCACCCCGTCCACCGTATTTCCCCTCGCGGCAACTGCATTGCTGCTCCAAAGCAAAAGGTCAGCAAGCAGCAAACTTGCTGACCTATGACGAATTCTGTGAGGGTGGGAGGGATCGAACCTCCGACCTCCTGCTTAAAAGGCAGATGCTCTACCGACTGAGCTACACCCTCCCGCTGACCCACCAGGCTCTTGGAGGATCAGGCATTTCGCCCAACGAAGGTAGTTCATAATAGATGTTGAGGCCCTTGCAAGTCAAGGGAAAACTGCGGTTCCGAAACGACGATCCCTTTCCGCCGGAGGTGGATCAACCTCTGGCTGGAAATCCTTGTCCGTGAATCCATACGGATCCGTGGGGACCGCAGCCGTCGCTCGGGCTTTAGCTTCTTCTTCTTTTCCCGGCGAGCCAAACCCTTCTGTTCGATTCCCTTGATTCCTAAGACAATCTATGCTGCCCATGCCGGAGGCAGAGGGGCAGGGAGCAGGATGTCTGCTGCTGGGGGATTTTTCTGTTGACATATTCCCATTTGGTGTTAAATTGCTGTCTCAAGTTCGTTAGTTATAATATGCTTAGATGCAAACAGATATCGAGCCTTCTAGCCCTTCTCTTCTGTTGGTTTCTTCCCTGCTCGCCTCTTGAAGGCGCAAAATACGCTGGGGAGTTCTTGGATTTCGGCGTCGGTGCCCGTCCGTTGGGAATGGGTTCAGCCTATGTCGCTTTGGTCGACGACGTCACCTCGACCTACTGGAACCCAGCCGGGCTTGCGCAGCTGAAGCACCGGGAAATAATGTTCATGCACGCCGAGACCTTCGGCAATCTCTTGAACCACGACTATTTCGGTTTCGCTCTTCCGCTTTCGGGGGCGTCGGCCACCCTTGGAGTGAGTCTGATCTACCTCGGGGGAGGGGGAATCAAACTGACCGACCTAGATTACTCCCGCCCCAATACTCAAAGCCCTTATGACTATGCCTTCAGACAGGTGGGGGAGGAGAGTCACGG
>LIZU01000133.1 GCA_001302725.1 candidate division Zixibacteria bacterium DG_27 | reverse complement strand
AGCCCCGATGCCCTGCCCCTGTAAAATCGCAATCTCCAAAGCGGTCTCGTTCTTTTGTCTCTCACTCGGCCTTTTTTCCACAAGGGGCAGGATACTTGAGACCAATATCAGCACTGTCACCAGACCAGGATGATCGATCGCCAACCTCATCGCCGTCGGCCCACTCATCGAAAAGCCCAAAAGGGCAGTCTTGTCAATTTCCAGATGGTTCAGGAGGCGCCACACATCTTCGGCCATAACCTCGTGCGACCAGCGATCACCCACGCCGGATTTGCCGAAGCCGCGAAGATCGATCAAGGTTACCCGGTACCTGTCCTCAAAGAACTCTCGATGTGGCTCCCACATCAAGGAATTCAGGGAAAAGCCATGAAGGAGCACCAGGTTAGCTCCGCTACCGTACTGCTCATAATACAGTTTTATGTCGCTCAGTTGAAAGTGTGGCATGGCAACCGTTGGCAGTGTAGTTCATGGTTAATGGTGCATAGTGGCTTGCTTATTCATCCTCTTTTACATCTAAGGCCTCTCTGATGGCATCCCAGCAAAAACCGCGTCTGGCAAGGTAGTCCGCCTTCCTCTTTCTGGCGATTCGAGAATCGAGACCCTCGTATGCCTCTCTTCTCTTCATCAGCAACCTCTTCGCCAAGGTGACCTCATCATGCTGGCGGTAAGTCTCTTCGACCGTCTGTTCGATTAACTCTCGACTCAGCCCCTTCTTGAACAGTTTCTGAGAGAGCAATCTGGGGCCCAGGGGATTAGTTCGCAGACAGCCCTCGGAATAAATCCTGGCGAAATCTCGGTCATTCAGATAGCCGTATTTCTCCAGTTCACAAACAACCTCCCCGATGAGCTGCTCTTCGAAACCCCGATCCCTCAATCTCCTCGAGATCTCTCTGGTGCTTTTCGGGGTGCGGGAGAGACTCCTCAGGGCGACCTCTTTTGCCTGTCTGAAGGTTTCCTCTCGTTCGATGACCTCGAGCTGCTCCTGGGAGAGGTGAACCCCCTCGCTTAGATTGAATTTGAGGAGCAATTCCTGATTTACCCCCATAGCAAATTCATTATCGATGAAAAGCGAGAATCGTTTAGGATTCTTCTTCTGGGGCTCTATTTTAGTGATTCTCCCCCCGGGGGTTGGGACCATCATCCAAGGGCTTGTTTCTTCTCCGTAGCCTGCGGCTCTCCAGCAGGAGTGGCGAGCCCCATTTTCTCTTTCAGCTGTTCTTCCAGTTCGGTAGCGACGCCAGGATTGTCCTTCAGGAACGCCTTGGCATTCTCACGCCCCTGTCCCAACCTCTCATCTCCTAATGAGAACCAGGTGCCAGCCTTCTCCACGAGGTCGTAGTTGACGCCGAGGTCTAAAAGCTCCCCCTCTTTGGAGATGCCTACACCATAAATGATGTCGAATTCCGCGTCTCTGAACGGCGGTGCAAATTTGTTCTTGACCACCCGAACTCTGGCCCTGATCCCCTTGACCTCCTGAGCATCCTTGATGGTGGAGATTCTGCGGATATCCAGCCTCACCGAGGAGTAGAACTTGAGTGCGGTGCCGCCGGTGGTGGTTTCGGGATTGCCAAACATCACCCCGATTCTCATCCGGATTTGATTGACGAAGGCCAGACAGGTCTTTGACTTGCTGACCGCCCCGGTGAGCTTCCTGAGAGCCTGCGACATCAGTCTGGCCTGCAGCCCCATGTGGGCATCCCCCATTTCTCCCTCGATTTCGGCACGGGGAACCAAAGCGGCGACGCTGTCGACCACGATAATGTCCACCGCTCCACTGCGCACCAGAGTCTCGGCGATTTCCAGAGCTTGCTCCCCGGTGTCCGGCTGACTTATCAGGAGATTGTCAATATCCACGCCTAATCTTCTGGCATAATTTGGGTCCAGAGCGTGTTCGGCGTCGATGAAGGCCGCAATCCCCTCTTTTTTCTGGGCCTCGGCAACCATGTGCAGTGCGAGAGTGGTTTTGCCGGAGGCTTCCGGTCCGAAAACCTCAACCACGCGACCCCGAGGAACCCCTCCGATCCCCAGGGCGGAATCCAGAGCCAGAGAGCCGGTGGAAATAATCGGCACCCTGATCCCTAAATCCTCCTCCCCTAAACGCATTATGGAGCCTTTGCCGAACTGTCTCTCTATCTGCTGCACTGCCGCGTCTAAGGCTTTTTTCTTCTCAGGCACTATCTCGGCCATTGTCTACCTCGCTTTCAATTCTTATCTGAGAAAACGAATTCCCCTCGCCTGGATATTACCCTACGCTGTTTCAGTATAATATATAATCCCGACAACTTCAACTCATTATCAGCAAAATGAATCAGGAGTTGGGGACATCCACCACGAGTAGATAGCAGGGTCCTGAGAGCTGTTCGGTGCTGTCTAGCTACTTGAGCTCGCCGTAATCGTGCAGTTTTCTCCCCATTTTCGCAAACATCTTGGCCAACACCTTTTCTGCTATTTCAATTCCCTTTTTTGCCTCCTTCTTGTTGAAAAGGCTCTCGGTAATCTCGAAACTCCCTCCGGTATAGCTGAGGGCGGAGTTGTAATCCTCAAGATCGAAGATATCCGACCCAAATTCCTTGGACAAGTCCAGCGATCCCGGAGTACTCTCTGCAGACCCTTCTTTCTTGCTGAGGAAATTGGTGTACCCTACTGCCTTCTCAAAAGCCTGGCCGCAGAGGGACAGAGTATAATCGTATGTTTTGGAGGAGAAGGCTTTCTTGGCATCGACAAGATCCTTAGCCGAGGCCCGAAGCCAGAATTCAATCGGTTCTTGATTTTCCATAGCACCTATATCCTTCTCTGAGTCTCGAAGTGATGAGCTCTCACTGCAACTTAATCTCTGCCAGCGGGGTATAAATCGCCCCGTGAGGCGTCAGCTGGCTTTTCATTATGATAACGTCCTCAGCCTGAATCGGCTCGCTATCAAAAAGGGTATTCTGTACCTCAGGCATCAAATTCGAAGTTGTCCGGGGGTCTTTGACCCGGGCAATGGTCAGGTGTGCTGAAAAGGGGCGGTTCTCTTTTTCGAACCCGAGACTGTGGGTGGCCTCGTCGACTTTGATTGCCAAATCAGTCAGCTCTTTAGCCCCGGAGTCAATGCCAACCCAGATAACCCTGGGCTTGTGGAAATTGGGAAAGGCCCCGAGATCCTTTAAGGAGAATTCGAACTTGGAGACCTGAGATAGTCTCTCTTCTAATGCTCTCTTCAGGTCAGGAAGTAAGCCCTCCTCGATCTCACCCAGGAACTTCAAGGTCAAATGCAGATTAGCGGCTCTCACCCAGGAGACCCGACCACCGTATTTTCTCAAAGATGATGAAACCGCATCGATTTTCTGTTTGACCTCCTGCGGCAAATCAACGGCTATGAAGGTTCTCATATCTTCTCTCTCTGAACTTAGAAGATGGTTACGATTGCGTCAACTCCAATCTCAAGAGATTTAGAGCCGTTTGCGCTGAAAGCTCCCGGTTGAAGTTGCGCTCTTTTGTAAAGACGTATTTTCGGGCGGAGCTTCCCTTGTCACCTGCAATTCCGATGTAGACTAAGCCGACCGGCTTATCGACAGTTCCTCCGGTCGGGCCAGCAATTCCCGTGATGGAGATGCCATAATCGGCACCTGTGAGCTTTTTCACGCCTTCCGCCATCGAAAGAGCGCACTTCTCGGAAACTGCTCCCTCACTCTCCAGAACCTCATCGGGAACCCCGAGAAGTTTCATTTTCAATTCGTCGGAATACGAGATGACGCCGCCGAGGAAATAGTCTGAACTGCCGGAGATATTGGTGATCGTCTTCCCTAAAAGCCCGCCAGTGCACGATTCGGCCACTGCCACGGTCAGCTTTTTCCGGCGGAGCAAGTCTCCGACTGCCTTCTCGAGGCTTTCCTCAGCAGTCCCGTAGATGTGTCTATCTACCTTCTCTCGAATTCTCTTCTCGAATCGATCCAGCTTTCTCCGGGCTTCGGTGGGACTGTTGCTCTTTATAGTGAGTCGCAGGTCAACACCGGAGCTGGTAGGAAGGAAGGCAATCCCAATGTCTCCGGTTTCTTCGAGTAGCGAGGAGAGTTTTTCGTGCAGGCGGGCTTCGCTGATTCCTGCGGTTCGGATCTTTCTGAAGGCTGTGACCTTCCCGCCGGGGATTCTGTCCTTTAATATCGGGACTATGCCACTGTCGAAGATCCTTTCCATCTCAATGGGGACTCCGGGGAGGGCAAAGAAGAGCTTCCCCTTTACCTCTATGAAGATTCCGGGTGCAGTGCCCCAATCATTGCTTAGGGGTTTGGTGCCTTCTGGCAGCAGCGCCTGACTGCGGACGATTGCCGGCATCTCGACGCCCTTTTTGGCATACCAACTCTCGACTTTCCTGAGAATATCTTCGTAGAGGACGAGCTTTCTCCCGAAGTGGTCACAGATTGCCTTCTTTGAGACATCATCCGGGGTGGGACCTAAGCCGCCGGTTGTGATGACAAGGTCACTGCGCTTCATTGCCAGTGTGATGCCATCCACAATCAGTTTGACGTCATCGCCGACGGTACTCTTGTATTTGACTTCGATTCCCAGAGAGGTAAGCCTCTCTCCAAGATAAACGGAGTTCGTATCGATAGCCTGCCCGTATAGAAGCTCATCACCTATCGTTATGATTTCGGCAAGCATTTATGAAGCGCCTCAGCCCTAAGGTCTCACCGACTTGCGCATGGCAACGCAGTGCCACACCACCACGAACTTACTCAACCCGCGTTCTCGCCAGTTGCTGAATAATAAGTGGCGTAGCCGCTCCAATGTGTATCGCCAAGATTAGACTGTTTATATTGTATGCTAATGCCAACCCGCCTCCAATCACGCTCAGGAGAAACCTACAAAGCCAAAAGCCAAAGCTTCTGTATCTCTGGGGCAAATCTTTTTCCTTTTCATAAAAATAATATATGTTAACCAATTCAACCGCCCAGCTCCCACCCATCCCACATATGAATATTAGCCAGTATTCCATACTACTCCTTGGTTTGCTGGCTGCCAGACTTGAGATTTACATTTCCCAAGTACTCATAGTATTTCACTAAACTTGAAGCCACACGGCCTCCATACTTGGCGAAATCCAAAATATCTTCAATCTGTTTATTGATTCTATTCTTCATCTCTGGAGTTAGCCCCCATTCCTGTTGCTCTCTTTCTAAAGCCTCCTCGATTCGAGAGAGCAGCTCGGTGTTTTCTTTCGCTTCGACCAGCCATCCAGTAAATGCCTGCTCCATCTGGGTATAAAGTCTCTTTGCTTTGAAACGCTCGTATATCAATCTGCCAATGTTGTACATAATAATGGAGACAGCCAAGGCGATAAAGATCACAGGGGACAGCGACTTAATTACTTCAAGTAACGGAGATAGGGAGTTCATTTATTCCTCAGATGCTCTCGGCCTTAGCATAGCTTCTGCGCGTTGCATGAAAAAGCTCTGCATAACTAATAGCAAATGCTGAACGAAAATCAAGAGAATCCTCTTTGTAAGGGTAGGCTTTAGAGCCTGGAGTTCACCTTCCCTCAAGAGTTGAAGCCATTATCCTAACGCGAAAATTGATGCCAGATGGAGTTGGCATTTTCTATACCCGTAGCGCTCATGTCCAATTCCATTGCCATAATACTTGGCATATTCTTCTGATTTGACAAATGCGAATACAGCAACAAAAAAATCATTCGTACAATCATGTTTCAGCGCGATTAAGACCAAGTCTTCATTCAGCAAACCCTTTTTATGCTTTATCTCACAACAGTTCTCCCACCCAGTTTAGCATTTCCTCCGGGTGTTTGGGGCTTAGTAAGACTGAGTAACCGTTCTTTGTGGGAATATATACAACCTTTGTGCGGTCAGTGAGAAATAGCAGGGCTTTCTCCCCGTTTTTCAATTTGAACCAGCCTTCGCTGTAGCCGGGAAGGCCGATGCCATTCGCTCTCGTCCTGGGTTGGAAGTCCGTTTCCCTGTCCAGATTCAGTATTTTCGCACCATCCTTGACGAACGAGCCGTTGGAGATGAATCTCCCGTAAAGCGCCCCCTTTATTCTCAAACCTCCCTCAACAACCTCAAATTTCGCGTTTCTCGTGGAGTAGGCAATGAAACCGAGAAAAAACGCCAACACAACAAGGAACACCGCAATCGGCAACATGACCCACATAGCCTTGGCGGAGGCCGGGATAATAGGGAAGACTTTCGCCGTCATAATGTTCACTTCTCCCTCGAGGGTTCCAAATGACTGCAAAGAATATAACAAATGCTGCCAACTGTGGCAACAACCCAGAGTCTGACAGAAGTGATCATTCTGGCGGGCAATCGGTGAGAGATAAGAGTATTGGTCGGCGCCGAGCAGATCTAATCAGCTTTCGGATTAGGTTCCTGCGTTCGGTGAATTTGACTTAGGAATAATGTCTGGGTCGGATAGGCAAATTCAATTCCCCGCTTTTTGAACTCCTCCCCGATCCGCAGGTTAATCTCCTCCTGGATGTTCATATACTTGTTGTAGTCCCTATCCATGACCCAATAAACCACTTCGAAGACGAGGCTGAAATCTCCGTAGGAGGCGAAGTG
>LIZU01000001.1 GCA_001302725.1 candidate division Zixibacteria bacterium DG_27 | reverse complement strand
GATTCGTATGGGGTCATGCTCACCCTGAACCGAAACTGCTGACTTTTTGGCATATGCCTGCAAACCTGCCGCCACAATACTTCGAGGTCGAGAGACGTTACCGGGAGGCCAAGACCACCGAAGAGAAGATCGCCCTCTTGGAGGAGATGCTCCGGATAATGCCGAAGCACAAGGGGACCGAGCATCTCCAGGGTGAGCTCAAGAGAAAGATAGCGAAGCTAAAGGCTCAACCTAAGAAGAAAACGGGGGCCTCCAAGCGAGGCTCGTTCTACCTCATTGATAAGGAGGGCGCCGGGCAGGTGGTTCTGGTCGGGGGCCCGAATGTGGGCAAATCCAGTCTATTGAAAGCGGTGACCAACGCTGAGCCTGAAATTGCGGAGTATCAGTTCACCACTCGCCGGCCGCAGCCCGGGATGATGCCTTACGACGACATCCAGATTCAGCTGGTGGACACCCCGGCGGTCTCGGAGGTCTACATGGAAGCGTGGCTGCCGGAGGTCATCAGACATGCCGAGGTCGCCTGCTTGTTGACTGACCTCGCCTCCGAGAGCCTGTTGGAAGACACCGAGAAGGTGCTGGAGATTCTAAATTCCAGAAACGTCTTTCTCAAAGGGGAGCTTGATCCTGAGGATAATCCCCACCTCACCAAAAAGACGGCTCTCATCGCCAATAAATGCGACCTCGATGGTAGGGATAATCTCGAGATATTGAGGGAGTTCTTTCAGGAGAAGTTTCCGATAATACCGATCTCCGCTGAAAAGCTAGTCAATCTGGGGGAGTTCAAGGCCGGAGTGCTGGAGCTTCTGCAGATCATTCGCTGTTACACCAAGTCCCCGGGAAAGGAGCCTGACCTCGAAGACCCGGTAATCCTGAAGAGGGGGGAGAACGTCCTGGATATGGCCCGTGAAATCCACAAGGATTTCGCTGAGAAGCTCGCCTACGCTCGCATCTGGGGCAAGAAGGTTTACGACGGACAGAAAGTCCAGAGAGATCACGTTCTTTGTGACGGGGATGTGGTGGAGTTTCATCTCTAATCCCTCCGGATCTATGGTTTCCCTCCAGTACGCAATCATGCAATTGTCCCAGAGTTGGTTGTCTCCTGGAGTCCAGAAGCGTTTGGTTTGAGCTCTCACCCCAAGCAACCATCAAGCACGTCAAAAACAAATACTTAGCGTACCTCTCCACAAAGGTGTCCAGGGTTTAAAGCGTTCCCCTTCATAAGCGAAAAAGTCTTGATCGCACTCTCAAAACCTGGACAAGTCTGCCTTTTTGTACCTGCTGGGGAACCGCGGGGCGCTTTTTGTGTTTCAAGAGACAAACGGAGTCGTTTGACTTCATAATGAGAGATACTTGCATACCTAATTGTTCTTTTCCTTCTCGGTCCCTATATGATTCCCGTCCCCGGAGGGAATCACCGACATTCTCAATCTGCAATCTCCGGGCGCAGAGGGGTGTCGGTCCAGTGAACGTCGTTGCCGGACTCGGGAACCTCTTCGACTACGCCCGGCCGTATGACCGCTTCGTGCGGACCGAATCCGCCTTAGGTAAGTCTTTCTACTTCTCCATGATCTACGGGCCCTTATTGCGTCGAGCCTTATACGGAAGCATCAACTTCACTTTTCAACCCAGTCAAATGAGGAAGGAGTAACTATCATGTTGCAGAAAACGACACTTGCGCTCTTGGCGTTTGCCCTTCTGGTTTCTTTCCCTCTCGTGAGCGGATTTGGTGGCGGGGGCCAGTGCCAGAGCGGGCACGGAGAAGAGGTTCAAGTGATCGAGAAGGCCGTGGATCCGATCTGTGGCATGTCTCTCAAGCCGAAAGAGATTAAGCACATGGCGGTCCACCAGGGACACCTCTACGCCTTCTGCAACAAGAAGTGTCTGGAGACCTTCAAAGAGAACCCCGAAAAGCACGCTGGCAAGCTGGTCAAAGATCCTGTCTGCGGGATGACCTTACTCGATCAGAGAACTGACTTAGTCTTAGAGCACGAAGGTCACAAATCTCACTTCTGCGGCCAGGAGTGTGTCAAGAAATTCAAGGCCAATCCCGACAAGTACAAAACACCGGAGAAGTAAGTTCTGGCCTGAGTGAACCTGTCTGCTGGGGCGGGAGTTAGACTCCCGCCGCTCTGTCTCGCTGGGGTGGGAGTTCAACTCCGCCATTACGGATGGCGTCGTTCAGAGAAGCTCAGAGGGGAGTGCCGTTGACTTGTTTAACTCGTGGAAAGCTGAAGCTTTCCGCTACAAGGCCACATCCGAATTCAGATCTTTGTAAGCTGAACCTGAATGGAAAAAGCAGAGAGGTTCAAATCCCCCGTGAAAGACAGTTATCCTATCTTACGAGGGGCGGGACCGTCGTATTCGTAGTTGGTGTCCCCCAGTCGGCGCATCGGCCTGAACCTGGTGGTCTCCTCGTAAATGTGGGCGATCAACCCTGCTACCCGGGAGAGGATGAAAAAGCCCTTCCCTAACCTCCAGTCGAAGGCCATATCGGAGATGACCGCCCCGATGGCGCCGTCGACGTTAATCGGCAACTTCGTTCCCTTCTGAATCTCGAACTGCTTCTCTGCTTCCCGGGCCAGCTGCATATGGCGACTGGCGAAGTTCAAGTTGTCGGCGATTTCAAACAGCTTTACGGTTCGAGGATCAGTGGTGTGTAAGCGGTGTCCGAAGCCGGGCAACCTTTTCTTCTTTGATAGGAACTCTTCCACCAGTTCCTGCCCCAACTTCTCAACATCGCCCTCCCTCAAAGCCCACTCCTGCAGTATCCTGGCGCATTGCTCGATGGCGCCGCCGTGGACATCCCCGATGGCCAAAACTCCGGCGGCAACGGCGGCGTTCAAAGGATTCCCACCGGAAGCCACCGTTCGAGCCGCCAAGACTGAAGGTGGTGTCACCCCGTGGTCAACGGAGGAGACTAGGATTGCCTCCATCATCTTGGCTTCGGCCTCATTGGGCAGCTCCCCCCTCAGTGTCAGAAAGATCGTCTGGGCGAAGGTTAGGTTCTCCATCAGCTCGGTGATGTCATAGCCTCGCAAACGTATCTTCCCGGGTTCTATATCAGTTATTGCAGTCGGCCATTTCTCGGTAGCCAATTTTACCTCCTAAGCTTTTGAGTTCTCTAACGCATAATAAATCAGCCCCCTTTAGGTGTCAATAGCGGTAGTCTCACGCTCAGGTTTACGTGGAGGAGGTCTTCCTCCCCCTTCTCCATTTACAAATTGACACAAGGGAAATTATCAGTTTTATTGAAGCGACCCTGAAGACATACACGGTTTCGTTCAGAAAAAAGTGTGAAAGAGTATGGCTGGAAAGACTGTAATCGAAAAGATTTTGGCTAAAGCCTCCAGACAGGAGGTCAAAGCTGGGGACCGGATCTGGGCGGAGATCGATCTGGCGGTGGTCAGGGATTTCGGCGGCCCCAATGTGGTCTTAGAGTTCGACAAGTTCACCAACGGCTGCAAGGTGAGAGACCCCGACAAGATCGCCATGACCTTCGACTATCAGGCCCCCGCCAAAGACCTGAAAGTCGCCCAGAATCAAGCTCTGTGTCGGGAGTTCGCCAAAAAGCAGGGGATCAAAAACCTCTTTGACGTCAATACCGGCATCGGGCAGCACGTGCTTTTGGAGCAAGGAATGATTAAGCCTGGGTCTGTCGTGGTCGGCACCGATAGCCACATGAATCTCTTGGGCTCAGTCGGCTCTTTTGCCTCCGGTGTTGGAACTACTGATATAGTTGCTGCCTGGCATTCCGGGCAGTTGTGGTTTCGAGTCCCAGACACAATCAAAGTCACCGTAGAGGGCAAATACAAAAAGCCAACCTCGGCGAAGGATTTGACCCTAAAACTTCTCAAGGAGATCGGCACCGACAAGTTGAACTATAAATCAGTTGAGTATTACGGTGAGACGATTGATGACCTCTCCCTGGCGGGGCGATTAACCTTAGGCAGTATGTTGACGGAGGCCAACGGCAAAATCCTTTTCATCAAACCGACAGGAGAGACGCTGAAGTTCTTGAAAGAGAGATGTGGCGAAATATCGATCGTGGAAGCCGATAAGGATGCCTCCTATCAGGAGGAGATTGAGATTGACGTCACAGGCCTGGTTCCCCAGATTGCCTGCCCGCACACGCCGGGCAACGTCGTCCCGGTGGAGGAGGTGGAGGGACGTCCCTTCAACGAGGGTTTCATCGGGAGCTGTACCAACGGGCGTTTCGAAGATTTCAAAGTAGCGGCGGAAATCATAAAGAAGGCGGGCAAGATTCATCCTGACGTGAGGCTCGTAGTCGTTCCGGCGACGATGGAGGTTGCCCGCCAGGTGTTGAAGCAGGGACTGTACGAAATCTTCATGGACGTTGGTGCCATGGTGGCAAACCCCGGCTGTTCGCTTTGCACCGCCGGCCATCATGGGGTGCTGGGGAAGGGCGATGTTCTGCTTTCGACCTCCAACCGGAATTTCCTCGGCAAACTCGGGAAAGGTGCGGAGGTCTATCTCACAAGTCCGGCGACGGTAGCGGCCTCAGCAGTGGAAGGGAAGATCACTGACCCGAGGAAACACGTCTAAGTGCAGGTTACGGACGAGGGCGTCCGTAACCGACAGAAAGGACCCGCAAGGGCGGTGAATTCATCACCGCCATCTGTTAATGGGGATAGCTGCAATTCCACCTTGAGAAGGTAATGAAAGGAACCATCGTAAATACTGCCACTGTTATTGTGGGCTCCAGTATTGGGTTGTGGGTGGGGCACAGGCTGCCCGAGAACATCAAGAGCATCGTCCTTCACGCAATGGGCCTGGTCACGATACTCTTGGGCATTCAGATGGCATTGAAGACCGAGAGCGCCCTCCTTCTGATTGGCAGTTTAGTGTTAGGCGGGATCACGGGGGAGCTTTTGAAGATCGAAGAGGCGTTGGAGAGCGTTGGCGAATATCTCAAAGCAAAGGTCAAGTCCGAATCGGGCAACTTCGTCTTGGGCTTTGTCTCCGCATCGCTTCTCTTCTGCGTCGGCCCCATGACCGTAGTCGGCTCCCTGGAGGATGGATTGTTCGGGAAGGCTGATCTGCTTTATATCAAGTCGGTCCTGGATGGTTTCGCCTCCTTAATCCTTTCCTCGGGCTTGGGAATCGGGGTTCTCTTCTCTTTTCTGACGGTGCTTATCTTTCAGGGAAGTCTGACTCTGTTGGGAAATCAGCTTGAGTTCATCCTGCGGGAGGACATAATAACCGAGATGTCGGCAGGCGGTGGCCTCTTAATCGTCGGGATAGGTCTTCAGCTTTTGGATATCAAGAAGATCAGAGTNGCCAATCTCTTGCCGACATTAATCTACGCGGTGGTTCTTGCTTATTTGAAAGGTTATATNTAATTTGATAGGAAATTCCCAGTGGCTGAGGCCATTGGGCTACCCNGGTTTTCTCTCACCGAAATGGGTAGCCCCTCGGCCTCTGCCGAGGGGTTTTCGACAGGATAACAAGTCTCGAAAGTAGGGAAATTATGTCACAGAGGAAACTGTTAGATCTAAGGCCNGATCATATAAGGGAGAAAGTCGGCTCAAAAAGCAAGGCGTGCTTGCTTTCTTCCAAACCGATTTTCAATGCGCTCAAGGATCAAGCCTGTATTGTGATGGCGTGCAATACTCGCATCAAGCACGTCATCCCCGGGATTATGAGGGCGGCCAAGGAGCTGGAGGCGGTGGTCGCTTACGAGTTGGCCAAATCGGAATGCAATCTGCAGGGAGGTTACACCGGNATGACTCCNANNGATTTCTTCGAGGCGGTCATAGANTACGCGGAGAGGCTCNATTACACCGAGCCGTTTTTCATTCACGGTGATCATCTGACTGTGAAATCGACCAAGGAGGAGGAGATAGCTGAGACCGAGGAGTTGCTGAAGGCCGAAATTGATGCCGGCTACACCTCCTTCGCAATCGATGCCTCCTTCAACGAACTGGAGGACAACATTACCGTTACCTCTCGATTGGCAAAACACGTGGTCGACCTTGACATGGGGCTGGAGGTGGAGGTTGGGGAGATAAAGTCGGCAGGATCTGAAGGCGAGATTACCACCGTCGAAGAGGCCACCTCTTTCATCAACGGACTGAAAGAAAACGGCATCCTTCCCAATCTGCTGGCGATAAACAACGGCTCCAAGCACGGCAACTATCTGGAGGGGGAGAAGATATTCATCGATCTGGAGCGCACCGGCGAGATTTACGAGGCCATCAAAGATGACGGAGTTCGCATCGCCCAGCACGGCATAACGGGAACGCCGCCTCATCTATTGGGTCGGTTTGCGGACTATGGGATCAGAAAGGGCAACGTGGGCACTGAGTGGCAGAATATCGCTCACCAGGGTATGCCCACAGATCTGGTTGATGAGATGAAGAAGTGGGCGAAGGAAACGGGAAAGGATATAAAATTCGCAAATAAGCAGTTCAAGGAGGAGATCAACGACCTCCCCAGAAAATACTTAGAAAAGATCGCTGATTTGGCTTATCAGAAGGCAGGTGAGTTCCTAATCGCTTTCCGTGCCAAAGGAACCGCAAGTTTCGTAGCAGAACAGCTTGCGTCTTAATCTCGACCATCTGTTCCCAGCAATGAGAAAGCCGCCGGAGGGCGGCTCCGACGGCTCTTCAACCCCCGTCTCGAGACCTCATCTCAAAAGCGTCATCCTTTTCACCTCAGTGAAGTCTCCGGCGGTCAACTTGTAGAAATAGACCCCAGAGGCGGCCTCGCAGTCCTCCCAGGTGACGGACTTGTATCCAGCCTCTTCCTGACCGTCAATCAAGGTCGCCACTCTCTGCCCAGCGATATTGAATACCTCGAGTGTCACGTAACCGGTTGAAGGCAGTTCATAGCTGATCACAGTTCCGGCATTAAAGGGGTTGGGATAATTGCTGAGAAGCGCGAATTCGGAGGGAAGATCTGCCAAATCCCCTTCCAGGAAGGATCCGGTCAGAACCCAGCCCCCTTGGCTCGACCCAACACCCTCAACAACCTCTATCTGGAAGAAGGAGCTATCCATGACCGCGGAGGGATAATCTCCAGAGTAGGCGATGTAGTTATAGAATCCCAGGGGTGCTAGATTAGGGACGCGCTGGTTCAAGTGACGGGAGCGAGACTGAGAAGCAGCAA